>NZ_LKBH01000125.1:0-22455 GCF_001402935.1 Acidiplasma cupricumulans
ATTATATAAGTTTCATAAAAGTTATTATATCATTTCTATATTACGTTGTAATTAATAATTTGGATGGTGAAAATAATGGCAAATAATAAACCAGGATTCATTGCGAGACCCATGGATACATTAAAAAATTCACTTGAGAAAAACATTATGATAGATGTTAAGGGATCCAGAAGCTATTCAGGGATACTTGAAGGGTATGATATATACATGAACTTGGTACTTAAAAATGTATCAGAAACAATTAATGGAGAGAATAAGGGTGTGTTTGATAAGATGCTTTTAAGAGGTGACAATATAATATTTATATCACCATCAGGAGGAGATTAAAATGAGCAATGGTACAGCAGCAATGGGAAAAATGAATAATAAAAAAATGCACATACGTTGCAGAAGGTGCGGCCATAACAGTTATAATATAAGGCAAAAAAGGTGTTCCTACTGTGGATTCCCATCACCCAGAATCAGACACTACAACTGGGCAAAAGCCAAGTGAAGAATGTGCCGTGGTTGGATACTACGGTAATAATGCCTTTATAAATATTTTGTTTGGATTAAAGGCCCTTCAGCATAGAGGCCAGGAAAGTTCAGGAATGGCCACCTATGATGGAAGTATACATATAAACAAGGGCATGGGACTTGTATCAGAGGTTTTTAAATCGTCGTCTTTGCCTGGTAATATAGGAATAGGCCATAACAGGTATTCTACCTCAGGTTCCAAGGGAATTGAAAATGCTGGTCCTTTTGTTATTTCCAGTTCTCTTGGTTATATAGGGATATCACACAATGGTGAGATAACCAATGCACATGATCTCAGGGAGGAACTTAAAAAAAATGGATATATATTCACAAGCTCCAGCGATACTGAGGTAATGCTCATTTTAATGGCCAGTGAGATAAATAAATATGGAATATATGATGGAATTAAAAAGGCCATGTTTAAACTTAAAGGTTCATATGCAGCGGCCATACTAATTAATAATACATTATATGCTTTAAGAGACCCCAGGGGATACAGGCCTTTGGTAATAGGAAAGAATTCTGATGGCATCATGATAGCCTCAGAGAGCGCTGCAATAGACACAGTTTCAGGTGAATTGATACGGGATGTTAAACCAGGTGAGCTTGTTGAGATAAACAATGGTGTAATTAAAAGCATATTTACCATAGAATGGCAGCATTCCCACTGTATGTTTGAGTATGTCTATTTTGCCAGGCCTGATAGCATTATAGATGGCAGGGAGGTTTTTAATGTCAGGTATAATCTGGGGAAAATACTTGCAATAGAAGAACCTGCAGTGGCTGATGTTGTAATACCTGTACCTGATTCTGGAAGGTCGCAGGCCCTGGGATATGCAGTGCAGCTTGGAATACCGTACAGTGAGGGGCTGATCAAGAATAGATATTCTGATAGAACCTTTATCATGCCTGATCAGCAAAGCAGGTATAATGCAATAAAATTAAAACTTAACCCCATAAAATCAGAGATATCAGGTAAGGATATTGTTCTTATAGATGATAGTATTGTTCGTGGAAATACAATGAAATTCATTATTAGCCTGCTTAAAAAGGATGGCGCGGGAAAAATTCATGTAAGGATAGGGTCACCTCCAATTATTGCACCCTGCTATTTTGGTGTGGATATGAAAACTAAGGATGAATTTATTGCAAACGAAAAGACAGTGGAGAACATTAAAAATGAGATAGGTGCGGATTCACTGGGGTATCTCTCAATAAACGGGCTTAAAAAGGCCATAGGCATATCAAATCTGTGTACTGGCTGCCTGACAGGCAGATATCCTGAGGAAATCCCACCGTTTGCAAAGCCAAATTATACCTAATTTTTCATTTTTTCAAGTATATAATCCCTCATGGATTGCACGTCTCCTGACCTCCCAAAATAATCCATTTTTATGGTTATGGCCATCTTATTGGCAATTATTCTTGCTATCTTTCCACGCTTTTTTACCGGAAGTGAGGAAAGGCCGGGATAATTAAAAAGTATGCCATATTTTGGTGATGGTGACCCTGTACGCATATGCTTAAAAAATGACTTTTCAGCACCCAGAATTTGTAATGTACTTGCAGGGTACTTTACAAGATTTTTTAAACCACCACTTTTCCAGAGAAATTCCAGGCATAAATCATACCCTATTAATTTTACTGTATTTGGCATGTAATTGTTTAATTTTGAATAAAGATAATCGCTTATTTTCTCCCTGAACTGGCATAACTCAATGCCCATATTTGCTATTAGCCGGTCTATATCATTTACATCGGAATTTAATAATTTATTAAAATATGCACATGGATCGTTACCGTAGTTTATGTCCATAATCATATAAATTGACAGTAATTTTTCAAGATATAAATTTATAATCTCATCAAGTTCCCTTTTAACCGAATATATTTTTATAATGTACTGGTCTCCTGAGAATTCCTCATTTATTCTTTCCTTTTCGTAAGAAAGAATTATTTCCCTTAAATCCGGTATGGTTTCTGATGGGTTTTTTTCCGTTTCCGGTATTATTCCGCTCCTTAGCATGTTCAGTATTTTTATGTAATCTTTTTCCAGGTTTATAAACCGGTATATTTTTCCGTTCCTCACCACGCCGTACCACATTATCTTTTCCACCGTTATCACTCTCCACAAGAAGCCCATCTATGTCAACAGCCTTTAGGTCATTAAGTGTATCCACAAGCATTGTTCCATAGGCTATTAATTCATTTTCCTCTGAATACACTGCCACCCTGTCCCCCTTTCTGGGGTTCCCCAGCACAGTTTTAATGCCGGGTGGGAATATATCTGATCCCTTAAGAATGTTCTTAATGGCACTCTTTTTAATTATAATTTTTGGTGTGTTCTTAAAAATAAAGTCCATACCTATAATCATATTATTAAGGTATTCGGGCTTACCAAGTTTTGACAAAATAACAGCATCACTCAAATCCTGCAGGGTGTGTGCCATATTCTCTGTGAAATCTCCAGTCGATAACCGCCTTAAATCTGCCATCTGTCCGCCTGGGCCTGCAACATAACCTATATCAGTGCATAATGTTCTTATGTAAGTACCGGATTCACATTTCACCTTAAATAAAACAAGCTTATCCTTTATTTCAAGTACATCCAATGAATATATTTCCCTTATCCTTAATTCCCTGCTTACGGCCGACCTTACTGGTGGAAGCTGGTATATCTTTCCAGTAAATTGGGAGAATACTGATCTTATATCTTTTTCTTGAAGTTCTTTATAAAATCTCATAACTGCAACATATTCCTTTGGCCTTTCATGCACTATGTCAATTAGCTTTGTGGCCTTGCCCAGGGCCATGACAAGAACCCCAGAAACATTTGGATCAAGAGTGCCTATATGGCCAACCTTTTTTTCACCGGTAATATCCCTTACCCACGAATCCACCTGATGGCTTGTTGGACCTGCCGGTTTATCTAGTACAATGAATCCATTTATACTGTTTTCAATATTTTCCATAAGTTACAGCTTTATTGAGATTATGCACTTAATATTTTCCATGTTATCTATTGATAATAGAATAAATATAATTAACAATATCCTCCGGCCGGTACAGTTCTGTTTTAATTATATAATCATAATATATGTAATTTCGATAATCAATACCATAAAATGTCATATATCTTCTTAATTCAGACCTCTCACGGCATATTATTGATGATCTCCCGGCATTATTATCGCGTGAATATATCCTTGATATACGTGTCTCTTCATCAGCCTCCAGAAAAATTCTTAAGGCATCTATATTATTATGTTTTGAAAGATATCCACACAACCTTGATTCTATTATTATATTGTCATTTTCCCTCATAAAATTAAGAATTGAATTGTCCTCCTCCATATCTATATTTTTATTTTCCTCTGCGTATTTGCTAAACTCAATCAGGCTCATGTGGTACTCTTCAGCCTTCTTTCTAAAAAAATAACCACCAGAATAAAATCTATAATTTAATTTATCTGCCAGTAATTTTCCAACCGTTGTTTTACCTGATCCTGATTCACCACTTATTGTAACTATCATAGTGAAGAGGCTTCCTCCTCCTCAATTTTCTTTATTTTGTATGTAAAATCAACATATTTCATGATCATTGTTACAAAATAACCGACAGCCAAGTTTCCAAGTGTATAAAGGGCCATCCATAATGGTATTATATAAACCTTTGTGGTTACTATGTTAAGATCAAAATCCCATGGCATTGCAACAACCTGATAATTTAATGTCAGTATGAATACATAAAGCCAGATAAAGATCAAAAAGAAAAAAACCTCTGTAACAAATAGAGGTTTCATTGTATTCATTGATATTGCAGCCTGATCCATCTGTCTCTCCATGGACATTTTTTGCAGTTTCTGAACCTTTACCCTGTCACCATCACGCATCGCCTGTCTCATCGCCTGCTGATATGCCCTGCTGACAGTTTGTGCCTTACCCATTTTAATCCAGTCAGTGAAAAAATACCTTGGTATCGATGATATTAAACCTAATATAATACCTGTAAGCATTATGGTTAAGATAGGGTACTGATAATGAAATCCAAGTATTGGCATAAATACCTTGTTCATATCGTATCCTATGGGATTCCTTATTGCTGGATCGCTAATAATAAATATTAACCCAAGACCAGCAAACATGAATATAAACTCTATCATCAAAAACTTTTGCATCTGCTGCTGGGCTGCGGGTTTATTTGCCTGTTGCATTTTTATAACCTCCTCAAAATATTTTCTGCTGCTTCCTCTGGATGATTTTCTGGATTATATATAAAGTTAACTGTGGCACCTGAATAAACAGAATAGGCAACGGCATAATACCTGTTTATTTCCTGATGTTCTTTTATATCTTTTTCTGTGTCATTATCCCTAATCCTTGTGGGGTCATTCAATCTATGAGTTAGTATTTTATCAGGGTCCGCCTCAATTAGAAAATATGATGATATATTTAGCTCCTTAAGAACCCATTCAGGAAGTCCTGGAAGATATCCTGATGGTGATTTAATTGACATATGTGTGTCGATAATTATATTATCCATCTTTCCAAGTTCAATGGCCGCATTTCTCTGAAGTTCTATCTGGGCCTTTATGTCCAGCTTCCTCATTTCATCCCTGTTATTAATTTGATACATTGTTCTTGCAGTTTCAAACATTATTGTGCCAAAGTTCTTAACACTATAATCGGATCTCTGCGAAACCAGATCGATAACAGTGGACTTGCCAACCCCCGGAATACCAGAAACTATTACCCTCATTTATCCACCAATGAAAAACTGTCTTATCATGGGATGCATTTCCATTAACTGCTCCCTTCCCATTGCCTCGTAGAACTGAATTACTATACCAACAGCAAGTAAAAGGCCGGTACCACTGGTGTCACCAACGGTTCCTATTAAATCTGCACCACCGGCCAGCAAACCAACTATGGCGCCGCTAAATATTGTGATTGCAGGTATGTACTTGCTTAAAACCTTTTCCATTACCCTCGGATCCCTTCTAAAACCAGGTATCTGCATGCCGCTTGACCTTATCTGCCTGGCAACGGCACCTGCACCCATGTTTGTAGTTTCTATCCAGAATTTAGCGAATAAAATACTGAAACCAACGAGAAATGCCATAAATACAATGACGTGTATAACCTCCTCTATTGGTGTGTGCCCTAACAGTACATTCTGGGAAACTTTTGGTTCGAGTATAGGGAACAGCCAGTCCGATAGCCCATTTGGTGTGTATAAGTAGTATGCTAGACCGCTGGTTGGGGTTGTGTTTGATATTCCCAATGCGGTTACCTGTGTTGCTGATGGATAGCCACCAAGAAGTTTATTATGACCAAGTATGGGTATCTTGCTTAGCACAGGACTGCTCCAGAATAATAATGTCCACATTGATATATTGGCCAGAAGTGCTGTGGCAAGTATGACCGGTATATTTGATGCGTATAATAATTGAAGCGGGTACCTTCCCCTTGCACCCCTTACCCTTTCATGTGATATTGGCAATTCTATTTTGCTGCTCTGGAAATATGCAACAATAAAGAATATTAACAGGGTGCCGACTAATGCTATCATGGGATTTGGCTGCGCAAATAGTATCTGCTCCATGCCGGTATTTGTTAAACTGGCCGGACTGTTTAAAAATAGGTATATTGCCTTGGGTATTGCACCTGCAGGTGGGTTGCTTACCGATAATGGGGCTGTAATTGTGGATGGCACCCAGTTAAATGTACCTGTAAATAATTGTTGTGATACACCTGCAGCGATGAATAATGAAATACCTGAACCTATACCATATTTGGAAACAACCTCATCCATTAAAAATACAAGGTATGATCCAAAGAAAAGCTGCAAAACTATAATTGACTGTGCAAGAAATTCTCCATAGCCAGGAGCAGCCGCATTAAGGTTTGAAACAAGAGAGGCATCCGGAACCAGGAAACCAAAGGCCTGGGGTATTGCCTCAACAAATATCATGATAATAACAAGCAGCTTTTGAACACCCTGATAAATGGCCTTATCCTCGGCATTTGTAAGGTCTAAATTGAAAATCTTGGCCCCGGCAAATAACTGCATAACAATACTTGCAGTAACTATGGGGCCAATACCTAAATCCATTAATGATCCTGAAGCACCTGCGAATATTGCCCTAAAAGATGCAAATACATCTATTGTATCCTTTGTATTTAAACCATATATGTAAACATTTGTTAAAACAAAATAAAGCAGGACAATCAGGACTGTCCATAACATCTTATACTTGAATTCCACATGCCCGGATGGCTTTTTTATTGCAGGAAGTTTTGCAGTTAGGTTTTCCAGACCGTATAACCTGCTTTTCTTTGGCCCTGTATAGCTTAACAAAAGATATGCTATATAGAAAACGGGTGCAACAAGAATTCCTGCAATTGCCAGTTTAAGGCCAGTGTAATGATCAAAATAATAAAAAATTACAAGTAGTATTGCAAATACGAATATAACTGGAATGGCAGCCCCTTTATTCCTGTGAATCTCTGTCATTTTCTATCGTAATACCGTAATTGGAAAGCTTATTAATAGCCTTTTCGGTTGCATTGTCTATAATTATTTTCGACTTAATGTTAAAATTACCGGTACCAAGGAGCTTTGTATATCCTGCTGATTTTAAATCTATTACATCATCATTGACATACCCATCTGCCTTAAGATCATCATAGATATTCATCAGCTGATTTAATGTAATTGAATTTTCATATTTTTGTGCATGTGAGTGAAAACCATGAACACCATAATGATTTCTATCGTTCTTAAGGAGCCAGATCTTTCTATGGCCACCAAGGCCGGCCATTCCATTTCCTCCTTTCTTACCCTTGCCTCTACCGGCTTTCATTCCTCGGCCGTAATGGCCACCTCTTAGCTTTTTAGTTCTCGTTCTGACCATTTAAATCAACCCCAGATACAATCATTCTTTTAATTAATTCATTAATATTTTTCCCGCGATAACCTGCAGATCCGCCCTGTTTATACTGCTTCTGTATTGCCTCATATCCACCTTTGGGAGGATTAAGCCTTATTACAGGAATTATATCATTAGATTTATTTAATTTAACTTTTCCTGATATAATTGCATCAGCAAGATCCCTATATGATGAGAATCCCATGGCCTTAAGATGCTCATCGTCTATTTTTTTCCTGCCTCTCAGTAATATACGGTTTTCAAGTAATAATTCAAGTGTATCTGCATCAACCTCTCCCCATGTTAGATAATCTTTGGCTATTTGAAGCATGCCCTTAATGCTTGGCGTCTCATCATAAACTACCATATGATTAATGCTGTGAAGGTTCAAAAGTTCTAATGTTTTTTCTATACCTGGTTTTATTCCTGTGCTTCCTCTAATCCTTATTATTGCTATCATTTCCTATACCCCCTACATAAATTGGCGTTGAAAGCGTAATCTTTGGATTTATTTTCATAGATACCGTTTTCTTTAACGCATCAAAAGTGGCAAGCGCATAATTGACTGTTGTTTTTGTATGGCCTGATGCAAATCCCCATGCATCTTCTATTCCTGCCATTTTAAGTATAACCTTTGCCACATCACCTACAGCAAGACCAACTCCCTGTGGCGCAGGCTTCAATTTTACTGTAACCGATCCGGATTTTCCAACAATGTAAAATGGTAATGAGTGTGGCCTTCCGCAACCACATTCCCATGAGCCACATCCCCTTTTTATTTCTATTATATTGGTTTTTGCATTGTTTATTGCCTTCCTTATGGCAGGTGCAGCCTCCTTTGCCTTTCCCATGCCAATACCAACATAACCATTGCCATTGCCGACAACAGCTGTTATGGAATAATTCATTCTCCTACCGGAATCGGTCATTCTCTGAGCCCTTTCAATATTTATAATTTCATCCTTAAGATCAGGAACAAGATAGTCAACTATCTGGTATTCCTTCAATGGTAATTTAGTATGAAGTGCCTCACCTATTGTATTGATCTGGCCGTTTGCCACAAGTCTTCCTAGTTCTGTTTTTGGAACCCATTCCTCATCCATATTTATACACCCTTATTTTTATATTCTTCAAGATTTATTGCATTTTTTAAATGTCCACCGTTTAATCTTTCTTCAGATGGAAACACTGATTCATCAGCAGGTATGTCAATACCGGCGTCTATCATACCCTTCAATGCTGCGGCAAAACGCCCACCATGCATGAACTTATACCTGCCGGTATCCAGAACGGCCTCGCTTATATCCTTCTGCTTTGCCATTTTACCTGCTAGATAACCGCCAAGGTAATACATCTGAATGTTATTTCCCTTAAGATTGTATATCTTTTTTAGTGTTTTATCTGTAACTGTAAGTAAAATTCTGTCCCCGTCTGGGGAATAATCTGTAAACTGTATTGTAAAGCCCTTATTGCTCGGCCTTACAACAGCCCTGGTTGCCCCGGCCTTCAGAAGTTTGTATCTTTTATAATAATCTGTAATTCCTTCCTTTCTTCTCTTAAGAACTGGTATTGTTTTCATTTTTATCACCTGCCATATTTGATGAAGATTTTAGATGTGAAACCAGCTGGGCCCTTGAGGTAAAAGTTCCGCTTTTGATTATTCTATAATATCTGCGGTATACTTTTTGATCTATTTTGTTTTCAGCCTTTAAGGTTCTTAATTCTGATCTAAGAGCCCTTATTAATGTGATCCATCTTCTTTTACGTGGATATCTAGCATATTTTGTTCCTCTAACGGAACCTGGTCCTCTTCTCCTTCCCTTTTGAAGCTGGGAAATCCTCTTCTTTAACCTGTAATTTGAATTGCCTTTTTTATTTTTTTTCTGTATTATATGAAGGTCTATAAGCTTTCTAACATCATCCCTTGATGTTGTATCAAGCACCTTATCAAGGTTATTTGTATCCACCCATACCCTTGATTTTCCAACCTTGAGTTCCTCAGCAGCTATAGCCTTAACGCTTTCCATTTTCATCTTACCACCTTATTGAACACATGAATTCCAAGGTTTTCAGCCTCGCTTTCTATTTCAATCCTTTTCTTATATCCAACGGCTGATGCCACCCTTGCACCTTCAAGATCCGGATTAAGTTTTTTAAGTTCAGCAACGTTATGGACAAGAACTTCCTTAAATCCTGAGGGGTGCAGACCACGCACTATTTTTGGCGTTCTGTATCCTGGTTTTACTACAGGAGGACGGTAACCAACATGGTTTGCCATCTTTGAATGCTTGCCTCTTGGCCTTCTCCATGAATCACCAAGCTTCTTATATCTGAACCATTCCTGCCTGTGGAATTCAACACGCCTTCTGTTATCCTCATTCTTCTTCTTCAATAATCTCTTTTGTTCCTTAGATAGTGCGGGTTTATAACTCATCAGGATTCACCCCCTTTAATAAATAAATGCCGTCCTGAAATACTCTTGAATCAAAGTGCTTAATGTATGTTGCCTTTTCTATGTTGGCTGCAGTATCACCAATGTCGCGTTTGTCTATGCCCTCAATTATTACCCTGTCACCCTTGACTGAAACTTTGCAGTTTTTAAGAATTTTTGCTATTCTTGGGGCCTTTCCACCAAGGAAATTCTCAACATACAGGCTATCACCACGTACTGAGACCCTCATTGGGAAGTGTGTGAAATCTATTTTCATTTCATATTTATAGCCTTTTGTGACACCCTCAAACATTGCATTGGTTTCAGACACCCATGTTCCAACTATGCCCTTTATGAACTTGTTTTCCTTGCTTGCCTCAATAATTACATTATTTTCTGATATTGATACCCTTACATATTTATCCCTAAAGTTTCTGGATGTTTCCCCAAGCTTACCCTTAACCTTAAGGATAGTTCCATCCATTGAAACCTGAACGTCTCCAGGAATTTTTATTCTTGATTTTTCTTCCCACTTTATCATTTTAAACACCATTTATTTTAATAAACATAGGCCATTAGTTTCCCACCAATACCATATTTTCTGGCCTCAAGATGGCTCATAATGCCCTTCGTGGTTGTAAGTATTATAATACCAAAGTCCTGGGCTGGGAGGTATCTTGCCTCGTATTTTTCTATATTGGATTTTTTTACAGATAATCTGGGCTTTATTACACCACAGTTATTTATTGTGTCGCTTAAAACCACCTTAAATTTTCCTCCTCTTTCTTCATCCACCACCTCAAAGCTTTTTATATAGTTATAATCCTGCATAACCTTTAGCACACGTCCTATGACTACCGATGCTGGTGATAGATATATTTCATTCTTTCCTATTCTTGAAGCCATTTTTATTGAATTTATTACATCATTTAATGGATCACTTTTCATATTAATATCACCTCAGCTGTATTTTCTAAATCCAATTTTCCCTGCAGTTTCCCTAAAGCACTGCCTGCACATATTGATTCCATATCTTCTTACAATACCGCGTTTTCTGCCACACCTCACACAGCCGTTTACATGCCCGAAATTTTTCTTTGGTTGAAGCTTTATTTGACTCATTTATGTTCACCTCACTATTTTTACATTAAAATTATCCTCTAAAAATTTCATGGACTCTTCCTTGGTTATTCTTATTTTATTGGGTATGTGCTTTGGATTTATTCTTCTTTTTGATATTCTGTATCCTCCGAGCCTTCTAAAAACTATTGCTATATCCATGCCAAATATACCTATATCGGGATCATATTTCATTCCCTTAAAATCTGTATAATCTGTTATTCCAAAATATGCATTACCCTGCCTATCAAATGAATATACGGGTATTTTATAATCCTTGGCATAAAATGCTTCCTTTAAAAACTTGTATGCATCATCTTTTCTTAATGTTACCTTGGCACCAATACTAAGTCCCTTTCTTATATTGAAATCCCTTATTGTTTTTTCTGCCTTGGTAAACACTGGTTTGTGGTGTGTTAACAGTTCTATAACCTTTGCAGCTTTATTTAGGTGCTCTCCAGCAGCCCCAACACCGATATTTATAACGACCTTGTCTATAACAATTGTACTCATGGGGTTTGTTTTCTGTTCACTCATCATATGCCATCACCTCGTTTTCTGGTATTTTAAATGTGTATTTTGGATTGCCAATAACAAACACATAGTTTTTAACGGTTGTAAATCCCTCATTGAAATGCACAAAATTGCTTCCGGAGGATTTATTAACCTCAACAGATTTTATTGTGCCTATTTCGCCAACATGTGATCCACCGATAATAAACGCTTTATTGCCAGGTATTAATCTCATAACCTCCTGTATCTCAACCTTTGGCATTTTTACAAGTACAACATCATATGTATTTAGGTCATTTTTATCCGTTATTATTGAAAAGCCATTATGGAACCCTATCTGATATTTATCCTTGCCAATTACTGTTTTTGTTTTTACCTGCAATAGTTTCATTCCCTTATTTTCCTCGGGGTTTTTTGTAATTATTATTTTACCCTTCTTATCATAAAGTACGAGAAAATCCTGATTTATGGTCTTAATGGATATTGTATCCATGAATCCAACCGGAAATCTCCTATCCTTTACAACCTTGTTGTCTACCATTACATCTCCATTTGCGAGTATTCTTGTTATTTCCCTTTCCTTGTCACCAAGCTTCAGATAATCTCTTAAGGCAATTAATAATGGTAGTGCGTCTTCCTTTTTATGGGTACCCGGAGATGGTGTAACAGACCAGAAATGGGTTTTTCTGGGTATTTTTAATCTATTTGAGGCCATCATTATTTTAGTTTTCATTATTATCACCATTTTCTTTTATTACATCTTTATTATTTTCATCATTAATTTCCTCTTCACTACCTTCATCTTCTGCCGTTTTTTCTGACTCTCCGCCTTCTGTTACAGTCTCTGTGGTTTCCTCCTGTTTAATTTCTTCCGGTTCTGGAGGTGGCAAATTCCTAGCGGCAGTTATCTCTCTAAGTTTGGCCTGTCTGTCTGTCCTTGATAGATCAAGCCTTGTTATCTGCAGATTGCTATGATCCACATAGTATGCAACCTGCTTACCGTCTGCCTTCGCTATTGTTATGCCCTCAATTGATATCTTCTTATTTTTATGGTTAACATCAATTACCTTGCCACCCTCGCCTTTTCTTGACCCTGATATTATGGTTACAACATCACCCTTAGAAATTGGGAAACGCCTTATCCCATATTTTTTCCTTAAATCTTTACTTAATGATACATTTATTTTATTGTTTATCATAATTTTACCTCACACTATTGTTGAAGCTATAGCAGCAATCCTGGGCCACCTTTCAGCAGCCTCCCTTGCTACAGGTCCCTTTATCTCAGAGCCCCTAACCTCGCCATCAGGGGTAACAAGAACAACAGCATTATCCTCAAACTGTATAAGGTTACCATCTGCACGGCGGTATGGGCGTTTCTGCCTTACCACAACTGCATATACAACCTTGGCTCGCATTTCTGGTGTGCCCTTCTTAACACTAGCTATTAATAAATCTCCAACACCGGCTGCAGGTATTCTTCTTGCGACTGTATGAAGTGCCTTTACACCTATAAGGCTAACCAATTTTGCACCGGTATTGTCCGCACATGGGATAACAGCACCCAGTGGTAAACCTCTTGCTTCATTCCCAGATATACCCTTCATTTAATCCACCTTTTCTATTACAACGAAACTAATGGTTTTTGCAAGCTTTCTGCATTCAGCAATTTTTACTTTATCACCGGGCTTTACATCGATGCAATCCGGCAGATGTGCATGATATTTGGAGAATTTCGTTGCATACCTCTCATACTTTTTTATAAGCTCCTTGGATTCCTTTCTGACAACTATGCTCTTATTCATTTTATTGGATACAACAGTACCTACTATTATCTGCCCTCTTACTGTCAAAT
This sequence comes from Acidiplasma cupricumulans, assembly GCF_001402935.1. NCBI lineage: Archaea > Methanobacteriati > Thermoplasmatota > Thermoplasmata > Thermoplasmatales > Ferroplasmaceae > Acidiplasma > Acidiplasma cupricumulans. The sequence continues at coordinate 13,367 of NZ_LKBH01000125.1, forward strand.
GCCCGTGAAATGGACAGTTAACGTCAGTGCATTCCTTCTCCGGCAGTTTAACATCAATGCCTATGTTTTTCATCTTAATCATTTCTCCTTAATTTTTTAAATATCTTCTTTTTTTCTTTTGTCCTATCTTCAGGCTTCATTATTATTAATGAACCTTCCAGATCATACGGATTTCCTGATATCCATATTCGAAATTTTGAATATGCCTTAGGTACGACCTTTTGTTTGCCTGAATGATCTATAATCAATGTATTCTTTGTTTCATCAACCACATATCCATGCAGGCCAATGTTGTTGTTATTTGATGAGGATATGACTTCTATATAGTTTCCGATGAATTCCTGAAGATATATATCATTATTTATCATACTAATTGAACCTTAAATCCCATATTTTCTAGTTCTTTTTTAATGGTTTCCCTATGGTCTCCCTGAAGTTCTATAGATTTACCGTCCTTAACTGTTCCTCCGGAGGCAGCCTTCTTCTTTAATACCTTGGCAATATCGTTGAGGTTTTCGGATTTTGGGTCTATTCCCTCAATAACAGTAACTGTTTTTCCGTACCGTCTTTTATCTACACTTATTCTAACTACCTCATTATTCCTGTTAAAGCCCTCCCATGGCTGCAGCTCCTTCGGCATCCCGGTAAAATCTTTATCTTTCATTCTTCTTTTTCCTCCATTATTGTTAACACTCTGGCTATCTGCCTCCTTATGGATCTCATCTTGCCAGGGCTTGATGGGGCACCACCCATTGCAACAGATGCCCTTTCCCTTAGCAATGAATCCTTAAGGGATTTGAGTTTTTGATTTAACTCCTCATTGCTCATGGATCTTAAATCCTTACTCTTCAGTTCCATTATCCTCCACCTCATTATTTTCAGGCGATTCATTTACAGGCTGTACAGGGTTTTGTTTAATGCCAATCTCATCAGGAAGCCTGTAATCAGATTTTAACAGTTTTACATATACGCCTATGACACCAGTTTTAAGCATTGCAACTGAGAAGCCGCCATCAACTCCTGCCCTTGCAGGCTCCCCGGAGTATTTAATTTCTCCATACATAAACTTCTGCGTTCTTGCCCTTTCGCCTGATATTTTACCGCCGATCCTTATTAATACGCCACGTGCATGCTGATCTATAACGCGCCTTAATGTTGTATTCCCTGCCTTTCTGTAATTCCAGCCTTTCTCAAGAGATAGGGCTATCTTCTTTGATATAATCTGTGGATTTAAATCTGGATTATCCACCTCCTTTACCTCTATCTGTGGGGACTCAAGTTTATATTTTTTCTCCAGCTCCTCCGTCATGTCCTTTATCTTGGTTCCATGCCGGCCTATAACAAGCCCAGGCCTGTTTACATACAGCGTTATGTTTGTACCAAATGGTGTTCTCTTCATTTCCATGCCACCAAAGCCGGCGCTATCATTTTCCCTTCTTAGGTATTCACTAACAAGTAGCTTTCTTATATTGTCACTGACAAATTTTTTCTCTTTCATTGCTGACCCTCCTCAGTTACAACAACATCAACGTTAATAAGCTCCTTGTAAAATGCGCCTGCCCTTCCATAGGCCTTTGGGGTGTATTTTTTTATTACCCTGCCCTTTGATGCAGCTATGGAATATATTAAAAGATTTTCTGAAAGACCCTTAAATTCAGCATTTGCTGACACATCGTTAAGCAGCCTTTTGAAGGCCTTGGCAGCCTTAACCGGATATCTGCCGGGTCCGATGCCCTTTCTATGTGATACGGAGTCAAGATACCTAAAATAGGGTACAGGTACCTTTTTTTCTATAACACCATCAAGTATATTTTTTGCGGATTCTAGTTTTTTGCCCTTTAAGAAATGTGCTATGTTAACTGCATCCTTAAGTGAGATGTCTTCTTCCTTAAGTCTTGCAAGCGCATATTTTTCCGGTAAATTTTTTATGCTGTATCCTCTCATAATATCACTTCAGTGGAAGGAACTTCGATGACCTTGTGGCACCAACACCTGGACCAGAATGCTTTACCTCCTTCCTTGTAGGGGCAAACTCTCCAAGGTAATGGCCGATCATTTCTCCCTTAATATCAAACTTCAAATAGCTATGACCATTATATAGTTCTATGGTTTTTCCCACGAACTGTGGCAGTATGATTATATCCCTTACATGTGTTTTTATATCCTGCTTATCACTGAGCAGATCTTCAAATAACTTCTTTTGTTCGTGATTCATTTCTCTGCTGTATGATCTTCTTGCCCTAGCAGGAAGTAGCGGTAAAAGCTCATCCAGTTCCATACCCTGAAGCTCCTCAAGTGTATGGCCACGGTAAAGGAATTCCTTTGCCCTCCCTGTTATGGCCTTCTGCGCCTTTCGTGATCTTCTCTTAATTGATTTTACAGATGCCTGTTTTCTAACTACCATGATTTATTCCTCCTTTTAGGTGATAATCTTCCAACCTTTGCTCCTGGTGGTGCACCACGACCTACAGTGCTTGGGCCGCCGACATGCTGATGATTACCTCCACCATGTGGATGATTTACAGCATTCATTGCAACACCTCTAACTGTATATGGCTTCTTTGCCTTGCTCTGCAGATATTTAATGTGGGTTCCGGCCTTTAATATAGGTATATCACGTGCCCCAGAACCGGCAACAACACCAACTGTGGCACGGCATCCCGGATTAAACTCTTTAATTCTGCCAGATGGAAGCTTTACCGAAACACTTTCCCCATGGCTTATAACAAGTCCATAGGATCCGGCAGTTCTACAGAATTTCCCCCCATCCCCTGGCCTGCTCTCTATATTAAATACAAGGGCACCGTCATCTATTTTTGAAAGAAAATTTGTGGAACCAACGGATGTTGATTCAGCATTACCAACCGTAATTTCCTGACCCACATATGCTCCGTTGAATGCAAGCATATATTTTTTTTCATTATTTTCATTTTTTAATACAAGTACAGGTGCATTTCTGCCCGGTGCCTGTATTATATCCTCAATTTTATAATTACCATCGCCTAAATGTTTAATTTCGGAAACGTGCCTGAAGCTAGGGCTACGGTAAGTAAGTGACCCGTGCCCCCTTCTCTGTGCAATTATATGTTTTCCCATTTATTTTCACCTCAGAATATTCCTATTCTCCCCCCTATTTCTTCAGCAGAAAAGTCATCGGTTAATTTAACTATGGCTTTTTTGCCCTTCTTTGTTATCATAATATTTATAGATTTAACCTTAACATTGAATCTTTCCTCTACCTCTTTTTTAATCTGATCCTTTTTACCTCTACGGTCAACAAGAAATGTAAGTTTATTTTCCTTTTCCATCATCAACGTAGTTTTTTCTGTAATTATAGGAGTAATTATATAATCCATTAATAAACACCTCTTAACTGCTCAATTACATTTTCGGTATAAACTGTAAGCCTGCCGGGGTTGCCTCCTGGGGCAAGTTTCCTTATGCTAAGGCTGTTTATTGTGGCAACATCAACGCCCGGCAAGCCTGCAAATGCCCTAAGTTTTTCCTGTGATGACCCAACAACAAGAACACTTTTTGGATGTTTATATGGCCTGTTCCTCATTTTTCCCCTTCCTGGCCTTATCTTAACACCGTTTTTTGCCCTAATAACATCATCCAGAAGACCAAGATTTTGTAGGAATTTCATAGCATCCTTGGCCTTATTTATTGATTCAATGTCATTATCAACCACTATTGGAAATGTTAGATTTGATGTTGTATCCTCATCAAGCCTGTGCCCTCTCTTTATTATATGTTCCTTACTGGCAGTTAATGCTATTGCACTTAATCTTGCATATTTTAATTCTTTGCTATTAATTTTCTTATATAAGACCTTATCACTTCTGGGTGAGTGGGCACTCCTACCACCAACCATGCTTGCCAGAAGTACTCCACGTGAACCGCCAGCGATTCTTGGTATTCTTGATATTCCATGGTTTGGGCCCAGATTATGGCCAACTCTGCGTGTTCCCGCAGCCGGGCTAGACCCATATGGCTGCCGTAATGATAAGGTAATGGCTTTAAATGCTTTATGTATAAGGTCTTCCCTGGGCATAATTTCGAATACAGTAGGCAAATCTATCTGTTTTTCGACCTCACCATCAATATTATATACATTAACCTTCAAGTTTAATCACCCTGTTTTGATTCCTTTGATATATAGGTTATATCTATATTTTCAACATTTGGCCTTGTCTGTCTTGCCGGGTCTCTTAGTTTAATTAACCTTTTGGCTGGTCCGGATATTGAACCATAAAGCAGGACATAATCATTTTTAACCAGGCCATAATTAAGAAAACCTCCTTTAACGTTTATATCATCAACATGATCTTTTGTATCAACTTTAACAACCCTTATATTATGAAGTGTTCTCTGATGAAATCCAACCTGGCCTGCCTGGGGAACAGTATTCCTGACCCAGTCTGGATGCCATGGACCAAGTGTACCAATCATCCTTCTATGCTTTCTGTTTTTCCTTGGAAGAAGTTTGACTCCAAATCTCTTTACAACGCCCTGGAATCCTTTTCCTTTTGTTACAGATATAACATCAATAAACGAGCCGGCAGATGCAAAATCACTGAATATTAATTCCTTTCCAAGTTTTTCCTTTGCAAGCTTTATTCTATCTTCTATTGTTGAACCACCTATCCTTATCTCAAATATTTCTGGGGTTTTTGAGGGTATGCTTGGAACCATTTTTGGATTTGTATGGACTATTAATCTTACATCTGCAACGTCCTTAATCTCAACCTTTAATTCCTTTTTATTTTTAATTTCTGGTATTCTCCTAAATACAGATTTATCTATATTTTCTGCACGTTCCTCTGCAAATACCTGCAGACCATTGTCTCCTTCCTCATAATAACGAATGGCTATTACATTAAGCGGAGGGACCTCAACAACGGTGACAGGAGCCATTATTGTCTTACCTGCTGTAACGCTATTTTTTCTATAGTCTGTCATCTGTATATGTGTCATTCCAACTTTATAGCCAGCGAATGCCTGAATTTTCGCCTTACCCTCAATTTCAGGCCAAGAGCGAATATCAGCCCCAATTTTTTTAGCGCGTACCCTGGGATAGTACGCCATTGATCCCCTACGGGAATGATGCGGAGTTGCCATCTTTTATCACCAACCGTTACACCTGCCATATCAGAAAGAACTTCTGATAAACCGGGATGCATAAATGCATTGCCCAAATGTGTATGGTTTTTTTAAGGTTATTAATTTAATATTTATTAACTTTGTTATATTGAATTACATTTGATTTAGATATCACACGTTCTATTGTTTTATAATATGAAATTTTACTTCAAATATTTTATTTTAAATAAAAACAATTGTAAATTTTTATTTTTGATTTATGGCATTTTTATAATTAATTAATGTAATTACAAACTGTGCATGTGACCATGTTAATGGGGATACTGAAAGAGGCTGACCTGTTATAGGGTCTATTTGCTCAGACAATATACCTGAGGCCTCACTATGATTCACAACCCATGAAATTAAATCTCTGGCCTTATCAAAATTTTTGATCTTGATATAGTAGTCCGCAAGCCATAGCGTCGTAATGATCCATGGATTTCCTGGAATATCATATCTGTTATCCCGTCTCTGATAAAAATCTTTTTCATATCTTGCCAGGCCACCTGTGTCAGGAACCCATAATCTGGAGACAATATTATTAACAGTTGATTTTATTGTCGGATCGTCTGGGGGCAGCACATCAAGGTTTATAAGTGATAGGACCGAGGAATCTGGAGTAAAGTCAATCTTCCCATTATTCATTGTTCTGCCATAATAACCAGTTAGATCAGAATAAAATGTTGACTTAAATGTCTTTAGCATTAAATCAGCCTTATCCATATATTTTTTTGAGAGATCTATGTCATTGAATATCTGTGCAAAAGCTGAGGCATATTTAAGTGCAGAATACACGGTGGCCACGGTATATGTGTTAATTCCGAATCTTTCTTCCCACAAATCAAAAGATTCCCTGGGAAGACCGTTTTCGTATGTAAATTCATATAGAAAATCTGCTATTTTTTTTATCAATTTTTCATAAAGATAAGATATATATTCTATATCCTTATAAACGGAATAATAATAATAAATGGCTATGATGACAAGGGCGGATTCATCCTCCTGTATTGGTAGTATTCTTTTTCCATTCATGTAATATGGAAGCCAGCTACTTGCTATTTTACCATCAGGATTGTATTTATGATAAAAATAACCATCATCTGATATTGTGGATATACAAAAATCAAAAAATAATTTTGCAGGGTCTCCGTGATCAGACATAATCATTGAAATAGCTGCATATGCCGCGTCTCTAGGCCATGAATAGTAATATGAGTCCATATTGCTTCTAAGGATTTCGCTATCGCTTGATGCCAGAACCGCGCCCTTATCATTAATATGTGACCTTATGATAAATAACGATTTTTTAAACATTTCATTCAATGAATTGTCAAGGTTAACCTGAAATTTTGACACCCATAATTCCCAAAAATTTTCAGTTCTCTTAAGCATTCTTTCCAGGTTCTCAACAGTTATCTCCTTTGATGTTTCAAGAAGTGATTTTAAATCTCTGGCTGCCAGTATATAATAATACAGTTCAAATGATGCTTTTGGGTCTATGGAAATTGTATGCCTAATTATTGAATCAACGGATCCGGTTGCAATTGTATTCATTGCAAGTTCACCATCCTCTGCATCCTTCCATGTACCTGCCAAACCATTAAAATCCTTTATTCCCACGGAATATTGATCAAAGGAGGTATTACCATCCAGGGTGGATATCATAAAATATCTCCTTCCCTTGTAATGTATTATAGAATTGTTGTATGGGTAATAAAAAGCTGTATCACCAATATTATTTCCGTATATTGAAAAATTCTGGTGGAAAAATAATTTAATTTTTTTAATCGTATCAGTTGTATTCAAAATCTTAACCTTTCTTACAAAGATATCCTCATAGATATCAACAAAATTTTGATCCTCAAAATATACGTCTGAAATTTTATATTTTGCAATTCCAATCATTGTATGATCAAAATAATCTTTGGAAATAAGGAAATTTTTGTTCATCCAGACAAAATTATTATCCACTGAAATACCATATTTAAACGGCCTACCACCACTATGATTCTCAGCCATTTCTCTTGAAAAATATATATCCGTAAGATTATAATCATTATTAAAGCTAACAAGCAATTTTCCATTGCCAATTGGTATATACCTTACCATTTACGGGTTATATTCAATACTAATATTAAAAGTTATTATTTTAAATGTATTAAACAGAGGATTATAATTATTAAAAGTTAAAATACTATTTTGTTATACATAGGTGTGGGTCCGTAGCTCAGCTAGGTAGAGCGATGGACTCTTAATCCATCGGTCAAGGGTTCAAATCCCTTCGGACCCGCTTAAATTTATAGCGTGATTTAAAAATTAATATTTTTATAAGGCAGATTATATATTTTATTTAATTAATTTTCTAAATTATAATTTTAAGTATATCATGCTTAACTATTTAATAAATTTACAGTATTTGTTGGACTAGGTATGACAAAGATTAAATTATTATATTAAATCCTATAACCATGCTAAATATAAATCTTCAGTGGTTTCTTTCAGGCATGGGTGCCGGTATTATTTCAGGCATTTTAATTTATTACGTTATTTCCAGAAAAACTATGAATTCAATGCTTGAAAAACTTAATATGAATTTTAAGGATGTCATTAATAAATATATAAATGATCAGAACAGTAATTTAATTAATACTGGTTCAATGGTATTTAAAAACGCCATTGAAACTGAAAGGCAGGAAAATGAGAAAAATCTTTTAAAAATAAGCAGTATAATTGAGCCATTAAAAGAATCTTTAAAGAGCTATAATGAATATTTAGAAAGTGCAGAAAAAAGCAGAAAAATGGAACTTGGGTCACTTAATAACAATATTGAAAATTTATATAAAAAGATAAACTCCCTTGAAACAGATACGAATAAGCTTGTATATGCATTAAAAAATCCATCCATAAGGGGGAAATGGGGAGAAATAACTTTAAGGAGGATAGTTGAAATGGCCGGAATGTCTCCCTACTGTGATTTTTCAGAACAAACAGCATCTAATGACAGTGAGGCAAAACCAGATATGATAATAAGAATGCCAAATAATAGGCGGGTAATAATAGATTCCAAAGTTCCAATGACAGGATATTTTGAGTACTTAGAAAATCCAGAAAATAAGGATCAACTGACCAGGTATGTATCCGCCTTTAATAACCACGTTAGAGAGCTTTCAAATAAAAAATACTGGGAAAAATTCAATAATTCTGTAGATTTTGTTATAATGTTTATACCTTTGGAATCACTTCTTGGTATAATAATGGAAAATTCAAGCAGTATAATAGAGGATGCTATATCAAAAAAGGTTATCATTGCAACACCCATAACCCTAATATCACTTTTATTAACAATACATATGGGATGGAGGGATGTTAACACATACAATAATTTTAATTCGCTTATTGCTGATGTAAAGGAATTTTATAAACAGCTGGATGATTTTACAGGTGCATTGAATGATTTATCAAGAAACATAAATAAAACTGTTGAATCCTTTAATAAGGCATCAAAATATTTAAATTCAAGACTTGAGCCTGTAATTGAAAAACTAATAAAAACAGAGATACCCAAAGAAGATAAAAACCTTAATATATATAGCGTTGAAAATAATGCTGATGAGGTTAATCATCTAAACTGAGTAAATAACCGGTAGTCCGGACCACCTGTAAATATTCCCAGCCTAATCCCGGAATCAAGCCAGCCATATGAATAATTCAATGCTGCAAAAGCATTAATTAAATCATTTTTTTCATAAAAATATCGTGCATCGTTGTAATAATTTTTTACCATTTCAAGGTGATCCGATGCTATTTGGTATAAATGCGACTCCTTTGGAACTGATATTTTGACCTTTTTTAGGGCCTCTTCCTCAATAGCAAAATATTTTTTAACACGATTTTCTAACTCCATGACCTTTAATCCAATAGAAAGTATTATTTTTTCTTATATA
>NZ_LKBH01000126.1:0-4647 GCF_001402935.1 Acidiplasma cupricumulans
ATACATATTTAATATATACATTTATGTCAAGAATACCGGAGGAGTTAAAATACACAAAAACACATGAATGGTTCAGTGTGGATGCAGGTGTGGCAACCATAGGCATAAGTGATTATGCACAGCAGCAGCTTACAGACATAGTATATATTGATATGCCAAAGCCTGGAGACGACAAAAAAATTGGGGATGTGCTTTTAACAATTGAATCCGTAAAATCTGCAGAGGATGTTTATTCACCAGTTAACGGCAAGGTTATAGAGATTAATATGGAACTCGAAAAGTCACCTGAACTTGTAAACGAGGACCCATACAAAAACTGGATAGTGAAAATAAAACTTGATGATGAAAAGTATAATTTCCTAACAGCAGAGGAATACAAAAAATATATAGGAGAATAAAAGAAATTATTATGAACAGAAAGGATAAATATTATATAAAGGCTAAAAAGGATAATTTACGCAGCAGGGCAGCATTTAAATTAATGGAGATACAGGAAAAATTCAATGTTATATCAGAAAATTCAAACGTCCTTGAGATTGGGGCATCACCAGGTGGCTGGACCCAGGTCATCAGAACAATAACCGGACGGCCAGTAATCTCTGTTGATATAAACAGGATGAAACCAATAGATGGTGTTATATTTATTCAGGGAGATATAAAGAACCCTGATATAATAAATATTATACAAAAAACTATGGAAGGCGAGGGAATTGAAAAAATAGATGTTATACTATCAGATGCCATGGTAAAAACCAGTGGAATTGGGGAGCGGGATCATTATGAATCCTACCTGCTTGGTACTGCGGTAATGGAGATGGCATTAAAATTGCTTTCACCGCATGGTAATGTTGTTATAAAACAGTTCCAGGGAGATGAAACGGGTAATTTTATAAATAAATGGAAGCAGTATTATTCGTTTAATAAAATTACAAAGCCAAGGGCATCCAGATCTGAATCGCGTGAGATATACATAGTTTTCAAGGACAGGATTTAATTCTGGTTCCTGTTTTTAAAATATTTAACAAGGTCTTTATAAAAATCGTAATCGGATATGCACATCTTTAACTCATTATTTTTTTCATTTAAAATTTCATTTATACGTTTTTCAATATATACCAGGCGTTCCTCATTTAGTTTTTTAAATCCGTTTATATCAACCATTTTATTCCATTCATCAACATATTCTTCAGGCGTCTTGTTATTAAATGCTGTCCTGCTTATCCTTTTTTTCCTTATTGAGTGCCTTATAAGGTCAAGGGTTTTAACATCTCTTGAATATGCCCTCTGGTATTCATCCTCATTCATATCAAGTCCTATAAGCTCAATGTTATTATCAATTGAATATCTTGCAGCCTCTATGTACACTGGTGATGGCGTCATAACCTCTCCGTATTTCGAGAGATTAACACCATATATAATTTCATAATCCGAAAGCGTCATTTCAAAGGGATTCTCAATAAAATATTTTATGCCCTTAACCTCCTCCGGTGATATGGTAATCATCATAATTTCTGGTTTGACAAAATACAGCTGCCTTTTTAATTCATCGCCATCACGTATTAAACCCTTTATTCCACCAAATATATAGAAATAATCATTTATTTTTTCCATCATAGCCTTTCAACTAAAATTTTTTTAAATGTATCCCTATCATTTATATTCATTAAATCCCTGATATTTACGACGGGGCATCCATATATATTCTCTCTTGTTGAATATGTCCTGTTAATAATTACTGGTATATCACCAAGAACATCACTTATTTTTTTTATGGACATTATTTTTTCAGAATTTTCCTCGGCATTGTTAAAGGCTCCTATCATAAGGAATGATTGAACATCATATGAAAGGCCATTAAATGGATTCCTGCTTATGTATTCAGATATGTAACCAAAGCTGTTTATTATTTTAAAAACTTCTTTTATAAATACATCATTTATATCCTCTTCCTCTACATTTATATTTTCTTTAAGTGTGGAAATATCCACCTCCCTGCTTATATCATCACCAAGTATGTTTTCAAGCTTTAGATATATATCTATTGTTGCAGAGCTTCCAGATTCGTAAAGAGATATGGACCTTCTGGAAACACCCAATTTCTGGGAAATATATCCTATTGAAAAATTCTTGCTATTTCTTATCTCTCTCATCTTTTCTCCATCTATTTTAACATAGAAGCCGCCGGGAGCAGAATATATATAGGGTTTCTGTCCATTAATATATTCCTTAAATGTTTGGAATGAAAATATTGGGAGGCCGTGCCTGAAATATAACACACCATCTTCTAATGCTCCAGTTCCAGTTTTTTCTCCAATAATTACTGCTATGGATCCGGTTATTTTTTCCATTTTTAATAATGATGAAACACTCAGTTTGCTAAACGTGTCAATATTATAAAGAACCTTAATTATATATTTTTCACCATCTCTTCTGCAAACTATATCAAATGTAACGAGGCCATATAGATCCGGCTCAGATACATTAAATCCGTTCTGTTTTAAGAACTCGTATATTTTTTTAATAAGTTCTTTCCTAACATCCACGTTCTAATATTATTAATATCATATAAAAACTTTTTTAAACAATAAAGTCAGTCAGTTGCATAATTCATTTCATTAAAATTTACAATTAAATATCAATTTTTAAACAAGAAGAACCACAGAAAATATGTAAGTATAAAAGGTCTAACAGCAATTCACTATGGCATATTGACTGGACTGAATACAATAAAAAAGAGAAATTAATAATAATAGGGGATGATGCATCTCGATTTATAACAGGATTTGGTGTATACAGTGAGGAAACAATAGATAATACAATAAATACATTAATAAAAGCAATAGAACTATATGGTAAACCAAAGGAAATAATAACAGACCATGGCACTCAATCCTTCTCAAATGGAAAGAATGGAATAATAGGAGATAAGAATAAGTTCAAGCAGTATTTGGATGATAATAATATAAAACATATACTGGCAGGAACGGATCATCCCCAAACAAATGGTAAATTAGAAAGGCTAAATTATACAATTAAATCATTAAAACCCTATTTTACAACATGGGATGAGGTTGTATATTATTATAATTATAAGAGAAGTCATATGTCATTATGTATAGATGAAAGGCCTGGGGTAACACCATCAATGGCATATGAGGAAAAGGGGGTAAGTTATATGAAAAGCAATAAATTTATTAAGGAACTCATTTAAGGATTTCATAACTTATATTAAAAATAAATTATAGATTGTAGTATACATGTAAACTAACTTATTTATATTGATTTAATTTTTATACTCAAATATGGTTGCAAATAAGGAACCAATATTTAAAGGAATGACAAAATATAAATGGTTTATTTTTATAGTTGCGCTATTGGGTTGGTCAATGGCTTCCATGGATCTAAATCTATATTCAATAAATTTACCTTTAATTATGAGTACATATCATATTTCTATAGCTTTAACAGGAATAATAACTGCATTAATATTTTTAGGTGCTACAATAGTCGTTTGGATAGTTGGTCCATTTTTAGACACATATGGCAGAAAGTCAGTATGGCAGTACAGTCTTTTAACTATGGCAATATTTACTGGTTTTACTATCTTCGCTACCACTGTAGTTATCCTGATTATAATAAGAGTACTATCTGATGGGCCATCATATATTGAATTTCCTACCGGAATAACAATTGCCAACGAAGAAATGCCTGCAAAATTACGTGGTAGCTTGTATGGTTGGATACAAGCAGGTTTCCCATTAGGCTATTTCTTAGCAACATTGATAGCAATAACTGTAGTTCCAAGATTCCCGTTAGATTTGGGGTGGAAAATAGCTTTTTTAATAGGTGTTGTTCCCATACTTTTAGTTGTAATAATGAGACATTGGGTTAAAGAACCAGAAAGATCTAAAATTGCTATTAAAGCAAGAAATTTAGCAAAAAATGGTCATTTAGATGAAGCAAAAGAAATTACAAAAAAATATCAGATAGATTTATCAGAAGCACCAAAGTATCCATATAAACAATTATTTACAGACCCTAAATTAAAAAAACATACTATATATAGTACAATAACTGAGCTATCTCATGAATTTTCCACTCCAGCTTTATTTTTCTTTACATCAACGGCTTTAGTTGTTTATAAACACATACCAGTTGAACAATCGTTTTACATCATATTAGCAGGAAATGGTTTAGCATTCTTTGCATATGGTTTAATGGGACATTTAGGTCAAAAAATAACAAGAAAATGGGCTAGTGCAATTATAGGCTTAGTAGGTGGTATATCAGTTATATTTTTTGCATTATCTTCTGGTTTACTAGAAACTATAATAGCGACCTTGTTATTTTATCCATTAGTACTAGCTTGGAATGGTACATGGTGGGTTTATATTGCCGAAACCTATCCAACTAGGGTTAGAGGCACTGCCGATTCATGGCAAGTAGGTTTGAATGATGCTGCATGGATTTTGGGAAGTTTAGCTTATGGATTCGTTATTTCAGCAGCAGGATTTTTATACACTTACTTATTAATAGGTGCATTACCGGTGTTGTTAGGCGCCATACTAGTAGCAACTAAAGGAATAAAAGTTAAGCCTGATGAAGAGCTAGAAGAAATAATAGTTTAATATTTAACAAATATTTTTA
>NZ_LKBH01000127.1:0-4462 GCF_001402935.1 Acidiplasma cupricumulans
ACTATCATGGATAAAATCATTGATAGTGAAAAATTCTCAAAATTTTTAAGGCTTTTATATGTTGCAACAGCAATTGGGGCGTTTACAGATATTTTTGATACTAGTGTCGTCGGTGGCACATCTGCAAGCATAATCACATCACTGAATATAACAAAACCCGAATTTGGGTTCCTCGGTTCAATGACATTTATTGGTGGTCTCTTTGGTGCACTATCTTTTGGATACCTATCTGATGCCTTTGGAAGGAAAAAAACATTTATAATAACATTAATACTTTTCATAGTTTTTGAATTTTTATCAGGTCTGGCACCTGATTATATATATCTTTTGGTATTCCGTTTTGTTGTGGGCTTTGCAATTGGTGCTGATTATGTTCCGGCCATAACCCTGCTCTCTGAGTTTGTGGAACCCGGGAAAAGAGGGTCTTCATTTGATTTTTTCTGGATACTGGCAAATCTGGGTGCTCTTGCATCCTATCTTGTTGCATTCCTACTGGTTCCACTTGGCGGTCTTCAGTGGAGAATTTTATTTATAATAGGAATAATACCGCCTTTATTGGGATTATTGATAAGATCGAGAATTCCAGAAACACCAAGGTTTTTTGCCATTAAGGGAAAAATAGAGGATGCCAAAAACTCCCTAAAAGAAATAGGTTTAAGTGAGGATAATGTAAATAATTATGAAAAGTATAATTTAAGCGATGAAAAATTATTTAAACCATATATTTTAGGAATAACGATACCGCTGTTTCTAATCATGCTTTTAAATATACCCCCAAGTGGAATGCTGGAATTAACGCCACTTATGTTAAGTACTTTAAAAATATCAAAAAGTGATTCACTGTTATTTACCTCATTTGCCTGGGTCACACCAGTTGTAATAGGAAATATTATAGCATTTAAATTAATGGATTTGCTTGGTAGGATAAAAATGCTTATAATAGGTTCCCTAGGTCTTGGGATTGCATTAATAGCCATGTATGTATTTTCATCATATTATTTCAATGTCGATTTAATGCTAGCTGCAATGGCCTCTGGTGGAATACTGCAATCGTTTTATATTCCAGTAATTTACTCACTCTCCACGGAGTTATATCCAACAAAGATTAGGGGCATGGGCCAGGGTATAAGTATTGCCGGAATAAGGCTTGCTGGCATCATAGGTACATTTGGTGGTTCACTTCTGTTAACATATTATAAAATAGCCGGAATTTTAATAGGATACGCCGTTATATGCTTTCTGGCAATTATTGTTATTGTCTTCTGGCTTGGCAGGAAGGCAGAAACAAATAAGATGGTTTTAGAGGATATAGATAAAAGATTCATTAAAAATTAAATTATATATTTTCATCAAAGAATTTTAAAGTTTCCCTGTACTGCTGAATCATGTGCATTTTTTCACCGAAGCCATGGCCCTCCCTTGGAAACAGCAGCAGCCTTACTTTTTTGTTTTTATCCTTTAAATACCTGTAAAATTCAAGGTACTGGCCATATGGTACATATGGATCCTCAATGCCATGCATTAAAAGTATGGGTGTTTTTATATCACTGTTCATTCTTATAACCGAGAACTTATCGTATTTATTGAACTTATAAGGGTCTTCATGCATGTGTATCTGATCCCATAGATGCAGGTTTGATGTTCCGTGGAAGCTTACCCAGTCAGATATTCCATACAGGGATACAGATGCCCTAAAAATATTTGATTTTGCAACGGCAAGTGCAGACATGTAACCTCCATATGACCCTCCTGTTATATATATTCTGTCAGTTTTAATTTTTCCGGTGGATTTTAGGAAATTTATTCCATTTATTATGTCCTCAAAATCATTCCCGCCGAGGTCTCCAAGATTTGACTCAGCATACTTTCTTCCAAGGCCTATGCTTCCGCGGTAATTTGGAAGGAAAACAGAGTATCCATTGTCAAGGTACATTGTTGTGCGGTCGATCATTGCAGGATATGAAAATGATGTGGGGCCCCCATGTATATAAACTATTAAGGGTTTTTCAGGTCCGAGTGATCTTAAAAATCCATATATCCTCATGCCATTTGAATCCCATTCAATAAGCTCATTTGCGTATTTTGGTGAATTCCTTAATTCTTTATTTATTTCAGACTTAATGATTTCATCTCCATTGATAAATAAAAGTTCTCCTGGATTTTCAGTATCTGAAAAAACCAGTGCAATTTTATTTAATGATATTGAAAATTCCGGTGAGACAACAGGATAAACTATGCCGGTGCCCCTCCATAAAATACTTCCAGTATCGATATTTTTTATCCTGAATTCTGACATGTGATTTTCCATGGCATAAATATTGTTATTGAAAAATTCTATATGTGAGTAGCTTGAATCGCTATCTTCAGTCAGATTTTTTGTTTTATTTCCTGATATTAATATAATATCGCCTGATACAACACCCCTGTCACTCATTACAGATTCAAGAAATGCAGCATTGTCATTGAATGCCCTAATTTTACCTATCTGCCTGTATTCTGGATCATAAATAATTTTTATATCCCTATCAATACCTATTTTATATACCTTGGATGCATACCAGCAGCTCTCCTGCGGGCATTCAGAGGCAATAGCATAGATATTTTTCCCGTCAACTGAAAATTCCCAGATGTTTAGTTTTTCTGTTATTTTTTTTATTCCCGAATTCATGTCAATAATATATAGTGAATTAAATGAATCCGATTCTTCAAAGAAATATGCATCATCCTCACCATTCACCTTTTTTTCCTTTGCAGTAAATATAATTCTGGAATCGTCATACCATTTTGCAGTATCTATCTCCCCGGGAAAATTCAGACTTATATCCATTCCATTGTTATCCAGAACAATAATATTATTCCCGCAAACATAAAGTGATCTGCCTGAACTGGCATATTCAAAGGATTTAATGCCATGCCCATCTATTTTTCTTTTAATTTCCATATTTTTTTTAAAAATAAATAATGTGGATTCAGGGTTCTTTTTTTTATATTCCCTGTAACTTTTTGTTGCAATACATGCAATTTCATCCCCATTTGGGGATATTCTGACATTTGAAATAAACCTGTATTTTAAAAGTCTCTCAATGCTGTAATCTTCCATTATCTGAGATAATTATAAAATATAAAATCTTAATTATATTCCGCATTTTTATCCATGAAATGGCCTGTTTTTCCAGTTATTATGGCTATAACAATAAGAACTGTTACAATCAATGCCAGTACCAGTGTATTGTATCCTAATCCCAGATACACAAGAAGAATTCCTGATGTAAATCCACTTACAGCCTCAACTATTTTATTTACCATGTAATTCTGGCCATTGGCAATCCCCCTTATCTTTGAGGGTACAAATGAATTTAACACCGCATTATATGCCATTGGCCCCATGTAATCAAGGAATATAATGCCCATGGTAAACGGTACTATAAGAATACTGTATAGCCTTCCAGAAAAAACAATGAAAAGCATAAACAGTAACAGTCCTGCAAACGATGATGGTATGACACTGCTTTTATATATGCCAAATCTTGATGATACAAATGGTGAGATTAATGCGCCTGCAAAGCCGGCAGCATATATTAATCCATCAATGCCAAGTATATATGTAAATGTGTATATCCTCAATATTACAAGCATGTATGTTACATAAAATGAAAACCCCCAGCCTATAAAACCAACTATGCAGTTTAGGGAATATGTGAATATTATTTCCCTGTTGATTCCTGACCTGTAAAATTTGATTATATCCTTAAGTGACCTGTGCAATTTTTCTGTTGATTTTATCTTTATATCATCACCATAAACATTTTTAATAACCTTTTCAGCATCGGTATTTTTACCGCTGTAATAAAGCCATAAGGGTGTTTCCATTAAATATGTTCTTAATACCAAAATAATTGTGGCGAATACACCACCCATTATGAAAATATATCTCCATATAATATTGGAGTTTATATATGTATAGAGCAGGTATACTGTTAGTACCGCAACAAGGGCAACGACTGAAAATGCATATGCCCAAAGCGAATAAAATTTATTTCTCTGTTTCATGCTTATATATTCATAAATGTATGAAAAGCCTGTGGCCACATCAGCCCCTATGGAGAATCCCATAATAATCCTGAATGCTATAAACTCAACCAAGTTGGTGGAAACGGCTATAAGAATGGCAAAAATAATAAAAACCAGCATATTATAAATAAGCATTTTTTTTCTGCCCAGATAATCAGTTAAATACCCACCAAATATGGCACCTATTATTGCCCCAATATTTGCTCCGGCGACGGAAAGCCCAAGAAGTATGCCGGACGGCAGGAATGTATCCTTAAAAAAGGTTAAAACAAATGAAAATGCGGTGAGATCCCATACATCAAGGAAAACACTTGCAGAAACTATAAAGACCATATAAAGGCTTTTTATATTATCATGGGTTAATATGTAACGTGAAACCTCATTGTTCTCA
>NZ_LKBH01000128.1:0-4252 GCF_001402935.1 Acidiplasma cupricumulans
TTATCAAATTATAAAGTTTCAGCTAAATTAATTTTGGAATCCGAAAATTCGTAGAACCACATCTCATTTGTATGGCACGCCGGTGAACCACTCAGTATTCCTGTGAGTTTTTATGATGAGGCCCTTCAAATTATAGAATCACACAATAAATTTAATATTAAAATTTATCATAGAATACAGGCAAATGGAACATTGATAAGCAAAAAATGGATATCCTTTTTCAAAAAATGGAGTGTAAACATTGGCATTAGTATGGATCCACCGGGATTCATCCATGATAAATACCGAATGGATCGCCCTGGTAATGGTACATTTAATCTTGTTTTAAGGGGGAATTAATCTGCTAAATAGCGAAAATTATCAATTTCATGCCATAACAGCATTAACTCCGGAAGCCCGTAATTATCCTGATACTATCTGGAAGTTTTATGTATTAAATGGAATAAAAAATGTATCCCTTAATCCTGTAAGGATAGATGGGTCAAATCGCGTAATTAACCTTAACTCAGGAATATCATATGAGAAATTTAAAAATTTTATTTATAAAATTTTAACAATAAGGGAAAATTCGGGGGTGGACATCTTTCTAAGATGGGAGGACACAGAAAGAGCAGTTATTGAAAATGGAATTGAAACAGAACGTGATGCAGGCAAACCACTTCAGATAATTACAATAGATGCTGCAGGTAATTTATCCGCATTTACATCGGTTCTGGCAACCGTAACCCCATGCAAATTATGGGCGTTTATATTTGCAAATATAATGAATATTAAATCACTAAATGATGTTATAACAAATCAAAAATTAGTAAAAATAAAAAATGAAATTGATTTGGGAAAAACCGTGTGCAAAAATACGTGCGATGATTTAAGTGTATGTGGAGGAGACCCTGCAATGAAATTATGTGAGAATAATACCTTTGCAGGCACAGAAACAACAGAATGCAGGCCTGCTATAAAGGTCAGAACGGATGCCTTACTGGAATATCTTGAGACATTGCCATATAAATAGTTCCTTTATGAGAAAATATCACCTGGAATTTACTGACATTATTTATAAGAAACAAATCTAATTGGTTTTTATATGTGAAAATAAATTTAATACAACCTATTATTTTAATTATTAATTGACCGGTCAATTAACTTTAAATATTTCAATATAATATTGTGCTGTGAAAAATATGGAACAAATACACATAATACCTGAATTTGCCTATGATTTTCATGGGCACAGATGTCCGTATATGCCACTGGGTTTTATGGCTGGAGAGTATGCAATGAGGCTTCTTGGAGTAGAAAGGGAAAGGGATCACAAAACCTTCCTATTTTCAGAAATGGGTGATGAGCACTTGCAGGGCTGCTTTAACGACGGATTGCAGGCTGCAACGGGATGCACATACGGAAAACAGATATTTAAGCTGATGAATTACGGCAAGGCCGCAGCAATATTATACAAACCTGAAAAGGGGGCTGTACGTGTAATAGTAAACGATGATATACTTAAGGATCTTGAAAAATTCAAATTTTTTGAGTACCGTTATAAGGGCTATGAACCATCGGAAATACCTCTGGATGTATCTAATGAGGTTATAGATTATTTAACATCAATACCTGATGAGAAACTGTTTAGATATGAGTTTTTAAAAGATTTTACATACACTCCATTGAAGAAAACATCAAAGAAAATAGAATGCGACGACTGCCACGAGCTTGTATTTGAGAATTATATAAAAATCTGGAAGAATAAAAAGCTTTGCACAACATGCTATGAAAAAGAAAGAAGATGATAATTTATGACGATTTTATATATTTTTATTCTTTTTATTACATGGCTTTTATCTGCATTATTTGCAATTGCAGGTGTTGGTGCTGCAAATACGCTTATACCAGTATATTATTCGCTGGGGATACCATTTTCAATAGCGGCCGCTGCCGGCTTACTTCTTAATGTTTTTTCATTATCCTCATCAACTGCAAATAACGGCAGAAAAAAAAGGATAAACTGGAAGCTTGGGACAATGTTTTTAATACCTGCGGTTATAATGGCGCCTGTAGGAGCATACATAGGAATACATACACCAAAGCATATATTATTATGGATATTTGTTGCATTTCTTGCATACACACTTTATAATCTTATAAAAATGAAAAAAGCAGTTAATGAGGAATCAAAATTTAAGGGCGTGAAAGGGCTTTACCTTGGAATATCTGTTGGTGCACTTGCAGGATTCCTTGGAGGTCTTCTTGGTGTAGGCGGTGGCATGATTATACTTCCTGTGTTAACATTTATAGAAACTGATTTCAAGAAAATATCTGGAACTGCAGGATATATAGCACTTTTTAGTTCTGCCAGCGGATTCTTATCATATTTATCGTTGCTTCATGGCGTTAACTACTTGCTATGGATAATCGTCCTTGTTGGGGGCATATTGGGTGGCTTTACCGGATCTTTCCTGATGAATAAATTTAAAAGCAGTACAGTAAAGGGCATAATAATAGTGATAATCACATTTGTTATGATAAAGGTCGTTTTGACCCTTATTGGATTAAAATTTTAATTTCATATCAATTCCTTTTAATTTTTCCCGCATGGCAATCTAAAACAGGAAGTCCATTTAACATGCCCATAAAGCATATATAACATAAATGGAAATGAAGTAATATAAATGTAATTATTTATGAGGATCATAAACTCCCAAATGAAAAAGTGCTCGTTAAAAGAATAAACAGGAAAATATTTAAATGTTCAAGTATCTAGCAAATAAAAACCAGTGGGTTATATCCAGAAAGTTTAAGCATCCAGGAAGTGATAAATTCTAAGGATGCTTTAACATATTTGGCAGAAATCCTGACCCTGAAAGTTTAGAATTTAATATGAATTAATTATTATTTGAATAATTCCTCCCTTATTACCCTATCACGTTTAAATTCTATAAAGAAATAATATAGCATAAATAATATTAGGATTATAATCACACCTATATCAAGGGCTTCCTTTGGCATTCCGTATATGAAAAGAACTAATAATATTATGGCAACTATAACTGTATATGGGTATAAAGGTGTTTTAAACGTTCCAGATTTTTTTATTCTTCTAAAATGTATTACTGCAAAGCTTGATACAAGATATGATAGTAAAAGCCCAAAATTGCTTATTGCTGCTATTATATACACATTGCCGGAGAAAAGCATTACAATTCCTATTACTGAGGAAATTATAACACCATTGACAGACACATCTTTTTTTGAATTAAATTTTCTGAAGAATTTTGGAAGGAGCTTATTTTCACCAATCTGGTAAAGCACTCTGGATGATGTCATTATCATTGCAAGCGTTGCCGAAGTTGTTGCTATTAAGGCACCTATTGTTACAATAAAGTAAAGATAATACGGTGCATGTACATAACTTAATGCAAATGCTAATGGATCCGCAGATACAGTATACTTTGAGGCCGGAACCATTAATATTAATGCAACAACGACTAATATATAGAATATCATGCTTATTACAACTGAGAATACTATTGCCTTTGCTGCCTTGTTTGCACCGCCGTTAACATCTGATGTTAATGTAGATATTGACTGAAATCCAGAATATGCAAAAAATACAGCTATGCTTGCAGAGAATATCGCATAAACATTATCCTTGGAGGGTGGAACTGTAAAATTTGATACATTTAATGTTTTTGTTGAATATGCAAGCACAACTGCGGAAATAACAAAAATTGTCAGTATTCCGAGCTTTATCATTACAAGATAAAAATCTGCACTTGCAGCCTTTTTAATTCCAATAATATTTAAAATTGATAATACAAATATTAAAATAATTGCAAAAATAATGGAGTAATAACCAGAATGAAGGCCTGTTAGGCTTCCAAGATATGAACCAAAGCCCAGGGCTATTGCCGCAATTGCTGTGGAGAAACTAAAATATAAGAGAATTCCGGTTATAAAACCCATCTCGCTGCCGAATGCCTCAAAAATAAATGAAAATGAGGCCCCCTTTGCATGCGGCATTATGGATCCGAGCTCACCGAATTCCATGGCTATTATTATTGCAAGAACACCAACAAGGGCAAAAGCAATTAATGCATTGGCACCTGCCAAGGCTATTGTTGTTCCACTTAAGACAAATATGCCTGCGCCTATAATTGCACCGAGGCCAACTGCAGTTGCAACAGGTACACTTATTAATTTTTGATCCTTTATATTATCACCCAATCAAATATTTACTGTATATTTAATTAATACA
>NZ_LKBH01000129.1:0-4198 GCF_001402935.1 Acidiplasma cupricumulans
ATTTTGTTATTTATCCAATAAATCTGGGAACAACAAGCATTGCAAAGAACAGGTTAAATAACACAATTGAGGCCATTAAAACATACCTGTAATTTTTATCCTCAAGGAAGGAAATCCAGCCTATAAAAACCACTGTTATTGGTGTAAATATTAGCACCCAGAGCCCAACTGTTATAAAGTAAAGACCATCCAGGGATCTTAATCCCTCAGGTATCAGGCCAAGGGGAAGTGACTTGGAATCAATTCCATGATTCAATGCATAGTTATATGATGATAGCTGTGACAGTGTAAATCCATCACCACCATTCTTTACAAACATTAATATTACGCCAAGTACAATAAATGATACACTTATAATTACACCGGCACGCAGAAAATAACTAATAATTATTTCATCATCATGATTTTTCATTTTATTTCACCTCCTTCCATTCCTTTCTTCTTGTATGTATGTAAAGCGCAGATATCATAATTATTGATATTGCTATGGATATAAAGAACTGTATTGTCAGTGAGAACGTAATTATAAAATTTATTATATGAAGGCCCTTAAAAACCATATCAAAACCCAAAAATGATAATATTGCAAAAAATACCCATCTTATATTCTGATTTGATATTCTTACAAGAACCTTGGCACCAAAAAACGCACCTATGAGAACCCCTATGGCTGTTGCGGCTGCTATAAAAACGTTAATATAACCCTCATACCAGTATATTGAGCTACCTGTTGCAGCCGTTATACCTATCATAAAATTACTTGATGTGGTTGTAACCTTCATTGGCAGGTTCATGGCCCAGTCCATTCCTAGAACCTTTAATGCACCTGAACCTATGCCGAGAAGCCCTGAAACAAAACCTGCAAAGAACATTACGATCTCACCAAGCCACCATCTTACACCCTTATATTTTACAGTCTGTTTCAAATGCTCATCATAGTACTGACCGGTAAGCTGGAAAACTCTTGTGGTCCAGTCTGGAGGCATTTCGGGTGGAACCTCGGCACCTATCTTTCTTATGGTCGGTATTAACGAGAATAAAAGTACAAGACCAAAGATGACATAAACAACCCATATAAGCGCATGCCTGTCTATAAATACAAGTGTCAATGAGCCGACAATTGCACCTGTTGTTGTTGCTATTTCCAGACCAATTCCAATCTTAATATTTGCAATTTTCTTTCTTGTGTATGCGCTTGCTGAACCTGCAGATGTTGCAATTGTTGATATAAGGCTTGCACCGGCTGCAAAAATAAATGGTATTCCATAAAATAATGTGAGTATTGGAACAAGGACAGTGCCACCGCCAAGGCCTGTTAGTGACCCTATAAAACCAGCAAAAATTGAGCCAACTAATATTGATATGAATTTTATGAGTATAAATATCAATGACATTTTTTATATATTGCTAGACAATATATATTATTTACTTTAGAAGAATAAATATTTCACATTTTTGAAAAATTGATGAGCATGTTTTTAATCCTTTTATATAATACGCTGTTGTCATTGGCATTCAACAAATCCTGTATGAATTTTTCAGGATTATTTTTGTATTCAAGGAATTTAGTAATATAATTTTTTAGTTTTTCCTCGCTATTTTTGTCCGGTTCCTTGTACACTATGCCATGTTCTATTTTATTTGTGTTGATATTTCCACGGAGCCTTATATATCCGAGGGCTGTGAATATTTTTTCCACAGGGACGCTGTTTTTAACAGAATAAAGAATTTTATATGATAATAGCTGAACGCGGTGGTGATTTGCATTGCCCGTGTTCTTATCTGTTTTGTAATCCAGTATTATAATATTTCCATCACCTGCAAAAACGGCATCAAGTTTTCCATAAAACATTATTGAATCATCTATGCCCTTGAATTCATCAAACATTTCATTAACCTTTATTATTATGCCTGTCTCCGATTCTATCTGCCTTGCATTAAAATTTCTTTCTATTTCATTGTTTATTGATCTTATTCTTTCCAGTGTGCTGGCCTGATCCTCCTCAAGATTTTCCTCCTCTATTTCATTTTTATAGTTTAGTTCCGCAAGCTCATGGGATTGGAGCCCTATTAACAATGCTGTTGTTTTTTCATCCAATCTTAATATATAGCGTTTTAAAAACTGGAATGGATTATCAATTGAGCTTATTAATGAAAATGATAGGACATTTTTTGATTTAAAAAAATTATATATTTCTGATACAAGCCATGATGTATTTTCACTAAGTATATTCCTTGATCTATCATAGTTACCGGCAACAAACTGAAAATAGGCCTCATTGTATTTATTAAATGAATTATTATTTAAACCGTCAGTATTACCGCTTAAAACAGTTGAATATTCAGGTATGGAAAAATTTGGCATCTCCCCGGGCGTGCTTATAATGGTTAAATTATATTTTGCCCGGGTTATTGCAACGAAATTTATTCTAATGCTCTCCTCATCAAGTTCCTTTTCCACATCTATATTTTTTATTGATTTTATTATTGCCGAGCTTATAACATCTATAAACGCCTCGGATTTTCTGGTTTTTTTTGGGATGTAAATTACATTATCAAATTCTCTCCCCTTTGCCTTATGTACGGTTGTTAAAACAATATCTTTTTCTCCGGCCTCCATAAATTCCTCTGAATAAATCAGGTCAAGAAAATTAAAAAAGTCAGACCTTGTATAATCACTGTTCATGGAGAAAAATTCATCTATTGCGGCCTTAACAGTTCTTGCTGTAATAAAATATTCGCGATTTATTGATGCTGCTATTGGTATTATTCGTTCCTCAAATATTTTTTTAATGGTTTCCCTGTTAAATCCCATTTTTTTAAGCCCAAGAACAGGATTATCATCACTAAATATATCCAGTGTATAATTTGCATTTTTTATATTTTCGGAAGTTTCAAATGCCTCCTTTAATGTCATCCCAGAAAATACTGAAAATAGAGACCTTGTTATATTTTCGGGGTCATCATAAAAAATTCCCCTCAAAAAGTTTATTATATCATTTTTAGCCTCAATTACGGTATGCGTTGTTGTGTCACTTGAGTATTCTATTCCGTTTCTGTCCAAATATTCTGATATTAAGGATATCTGATCATTTGTTCTGGCAAGTACACCTGTTTTTCCCTTTAAACCCTTTAGTGCCATTGCAACAGTGGCCTCTGGGTTTTCTGATTCTATAATAGTAACAATATTTCCCTGTTCCATTATACCATGAAAATTGTTTAGCTCCTCTGAACTGTCACTGGCATTTTTGATGTAATACGCTTTAGCATATTTTAATATATTTTCAGTGCTTCTGTAATTTATATCAAGGGATTTTTTTGTAAAATTGGGATCTTTAATTAGGGATTCAAAAACTGAAAGTGCACCTCCCTGAAAACCAAATATGGATTGTTTTTTATCTCCAACAAAGTATTTATTTTCACCTGCTGAAAGTGCAAGCTGGGCCTCAAGCTCATTTACATCCTGAAGCTCGTCAACAAAAATATATTTATAATTATCCCTGTATTGAAGTTTCAAACACTGCATTAAAAGATCATTAAAATCATAATTATTTTTATTTTCCTCATAGTATTTGAAAGCCTCTATAAAATATTCAAACAGATATAATTCCTCTTCCATTGATATGTTTCTTATCCTTTTTTGTTTGTATAGATTCTTTACATGGATTATTATATCATCATGATTTTTAATAATATCTTCTGGAAGTATACCAAAGCTTTTTATGTATCTTAATGCGTTTTCTATCTTTGGTATTAACGTATCAATAATATATTCACGTGAATAATTAAATGCCCTAATTTCATTTAATTTTTTAAATATGAGGTATCTTACCACATTGTAAGATATTATATCCCTATGGTTTAGACTTTCACTTAGCTGTTCATATGCATATCCATGAAATGTCATGACCTTAATATCGTATGCATTTCCCGGGATGTTAAATTTAGAAATAAACTCATTAATTTTAGAACGGAGCTGTTCAACGGCCTTGTTTGTAAACGTTATGCACAGGATATCCTTAGCCGAAATGCCGTTTTTTAATAATTTTGCAACCTCCATTGATATGTTTGTGGTTTTACCTGTGCCCGGATTGGCGATGACCAGAGTGTTCATGGCAAGATAATATTGTTTTAATTAATAATAGTTTCATGTTCTTATTTTTGTACATTTACTTATATTATAATAAAATTTATATAA
>NZ_LKBH01000130.1:0-21393 GCF_001402935.1 Acidiplasma cupricumulans
CCAAAAAAAATATTCCGCAGTCTATTAATGAATCTATATAAGACCTGAATTTTAGTTCATCAATATTTCTATTAAATAGATGCCTATAATTCCTTAATAAAATTTCAGCATCAAGCGGGATCATATCTCCATGTATTATTGAAAAATAATAATATGAGTATGCTGTTCTTACATAGGGTTTAACAGAATCATTTGCTGCAAAAATTTCAGGAATGGCTGAAAATGTCATGGCAAACATTTCCCTGTCATTTTTAAAACCGGGGTCCTCATTTTTGTATATTATTATTTTATCATACCTTTCTTCATATTTTAATATGCCACTATGTTTTATAAGGGAGAAAAATTTTATTCTTTTTGTATCTGCCTGCCTTGATGTGTCCAGTATTACATTCCCATTATTATCCAGGGATCTAAAAATCTCCATCATGGGTGTGTAGGCCATCCTTATTTCAGGTATTTTTGCAAGATAATTCCCGGCATATGATATAATTTTTAAAATATAACTCTTATTTAGTTCAGCGATTTTTGATTTTATCTGCATGAGAGCTGAATTAAACTCCGGACCCTTTATTGTGATATATCCATAAATATTTTCAGCCTCCAGATAAAATACATGGCCAATTTTATTTATTAAATGTATGGAGAGCACATGCTCTGGCAGGAATAAATCTGCATAGGCATTTATCTTTCCAAGGGTTTCTATGGAATCTGGATCAATAAACAAAAAATCTCCATAGTTTTCATGAAGAAATTTATTAAAAAGTGATATTAAATTATCTTTGGTTGTTTGTAACATCTGGTATTTTTGTGTAAAATAATACCTAGCGGTATTCAAAGGCATCACCCTGATACTCTGTAAGCAATTTAAGCTGGCTGGCTGAATCTGAATTTATATTGACATAAACTACCATTTTATTCCTTGATTTTATGAATATCTCCCGAAGTTCATTTTCGGAATATGCCTTAAAAACATTCTTGAATTTATCATTGTAATAATTTATATCCAATATTTTATCATTAACGGATATATCGGGATTGATTTCAATAAATCTACCGGATATAAAGGCTGCCGGAAAAGAATAAAATATACCATCAGGTATATCTGCATTGCCGCTGAACGTTGAATAATCCATGAATAATGCCACAATTCTTCCTTGTTTCATGTATGAAAGCGCATTGGTCATGTTAGAGTCTTCTGAAAGAGATATTGATAATTTTCCTGCATACTTTTTTTTAAGTTTTTTGTTAACAATGCCTTCTATTGTTTTGTAAGCATTATCAAAACTGTGCCTAATTCCTGTTATCCTGTTAAAACCAAAAGTCCTTGATAATTCAATTGGGCTTAAAACACCATCGAGACCCATTGCATTATATATATTAGAATTAACGGTAATACTAAGAGTGTTTATAACGTTATATCTCGCATCGTTTATTGTATTGTAAACAATATTTAAAGCCATATAACAGTAAAAATATAACATTGGGCTATATAAATTATTACATATAACCGGTGTTTTATAACTGACTTTTTTAAATAAATATTAAAAGTAAAATTATTTTCTAACGTTATCCATTATTTTTCTGTCCAGACCAGAAAGGCTTCTGGCCTTTGTTTCAAAGCCTTTTCTCTGCCATATTACTGTCATTGTTAATGATAGCAAGAATATTAACATGACGGCGGATGCGGGAATGATAAATGGAAGTGATGTGTATGTTAAAAGTATTATAATGATGCCTGTACCAACCCATACGGTAAATCTAACAAGTGAAACATAGGTTCCCCTTTTATATGTTGGAAATATTTCAGGCTCAAGCATTCCACGTGATGCCCAGGTAATCTCACCGGGAATGAATAAAAGTACCATTAATGCGACAAGAACCAATCCGTATGTGCTGTGTGTTAATGCCTCAAATAACCATAGAACCCCCCAGAAAACTACCAGTAGGCCATAGGACATTATTGTAAATGTCTTCCTGTTCATTTTTTCAACAATGATAAGGCTTGTGATTATACCCACTATCGTCATTGTAAATCCGCCAATTATCGGTATATCATCTGCGAGTCCCAATGAGAAATAGCTGTAGCCAACGCCATATGAAAAATAAACAAATGCAACATCCTGTGCAATGCCTATTATAATGAGTATAAGAAAGCGCAATGGCAGACCAATATGTGGATTTACAGGTTCTGCATCGTTATCTATCTGCCATGCGTCCTCAACATCGCTGTTTGATTTTAATGCACTCCATGGAATGCTCTCCTTAACATAGAACCATGAAAGCCCAAGTGCGATAAGTGGGGCTATAAAAAGCATGGATATTGCAAGCCTGCTTATCGAATCTGAAAGATGAAGAAAGATGGGGATAAAGGTTAATGCAACCCCAACATTCCCAAAGTTCTGAACAATAACCAGTGATTTTCCTCTAACATTTGCAGGAACGGATTCAACAATCATTGATAAAATTGGTGTTTCAAGTCCTATGGCGGCCATTCCAACAAGAATAAATGATATTATAAGGGCAATAACAAGGTTTGATAAAAAGACAAATATTGCTATACCAATAACAATCATTGCAGACGTGATCATAAAAGACCCGCGCCTGCCTATTTTATCTGCCAAACGCCCTGAGAGAAGTGCCCCAACACCCCCGGCTATATATGGCAGACCCAATCCAATATAAAAGTACTTTGAGGGTAAAATTCCTCCTATTACAGAAACGGGGCCATAACTTTCGGCAACACCATAAACGAGCATCCCCATTGCAAGTGCTATTAGCACCAAGGCGGGGGTGCCTTTTCCACCACTTATTTTATTATTTCCATCCTTAAAATGACCGGGCAAATTACCATCAATATTATCAGCTCCCTGTTCCATTATGGAAAAGTTAAAAAAGTTATAAAAAGCTTTCTCAAAATTTTTTTTTAAAAATGACAAATATCATGAGTTTTAATGTATGCTGTCCAGATTTTATTAAGTTGCCGAACAAACACAGTGAGCTACCTCATGCTGAAACAATGAGGCTTCCTTATTCATTGACAGTTCTATTTTAATTTATATCCATATTGATTTTTAAAATTTCTGCATTATGCTGTGGTCTCGTATCCTAAAATTTTCTTTTTAATAACGTCCTTTGCCTCATCATAATTCTTTGCTGTTTTCCATATATTTATAAATATGATATCACCAACACTTTTTTTTATGGCATCCATGTGTATGTCACGATCGTCTATGTAAACTATTCTATCAGGAGTTATATTAATTCCCTTGGCTTTTAGTATATTAATTAAGTCAAGCAGTCTTTTATCCTTGTCCGGGGTATAATCAGTTGCATTATAATCGAATAAATCAATTATGCCAAATTTCTCCAGGGCCTCCATGGCATGTTCCTTTTTATTCCAGCTAAGGCTGGTTATTATGGCGCCATGCCTTTTACACCAGATCATAAATTCAACAGCACTTTTATAAATTGTTACCACGGTATTTTCCCCACGTATTTTCTCTGAATCTATTTTTTCATAGGGTGGATTAATTCCAGATATGTTTAAATTATCCCAAACAGTGCCGTCCAGATCCATTGCCAGCAGCCATGGTTTACCTTCCATGATAGGTTTATTATAATCTTTAAATAAACTTATCTAACCAAAATTTAAAATTTTATATCAAAAATAACAATAACGCATTATAAATATTTTTTTTAAAATGAAAAATGGGATTTATGACTAAAAATCACTTAATGCCCCTGTGTACCTTTACAGCTATGCCATCTTTATAATATTTCATTTCAGTTCCTGAAACTGTTGCCTTACCAACGGCACAGAGCCTGTCCGAAGAATCTACAACAAGCACATCATTTCCTGCAATTATATTATGATCAAAATCTAATATGAATTTGAAGAACACATTATAACCCTTTGAGTTAAACTCTGCACTGTCTTCTGTAACAACAACCCGTGATAATGGATAATCAAGCATTGCCAATAAAAAAATACCTCCATCTGGAGTTAATGTAAAAAACCCATCGTTTCTCATTGTTGCAATTAGTTTTGAATTCCTTATTATGTTTCTAATATGACCGGTGGTCTTAGATTTAATAATCTGGTCATTATTATTAAAAAAGTTTTTAACACCGAACTGGTAGTCAAAAACAGTATTGATTTTTTCCAGATCAAAATCCCTAATTTTTTCTTTTATGGTATAATCTGTATACGGTATTACTTCGTCATTTATTGATTTTAAATACCTTATATAAGAATCCCTCAGGTCATTGAATATTAATTCTGATGAAACCATCTGCCCAACAGGGAATGTGTTTTCAAGTTCAACAGGAATATATATGCCATTCCATGGAACAAGTATATTAAAATCGTTTTGCTCATAAAAATCTATTAATTTTTGACCCGTGGGCATACCGGGTTTCCATAATTTTTTTGGGATTAAAATAGTTTTTTTACCGTTTGAGATGTATTTGTATGTGTAATTTTTTAATCTTTTTACCCACGGGTTTTCAAGCGAATTGGAATCAAAATAATAGAATGGTGATTTGGATGAAATACTCTGGAATTTAGTTAGAGTATTTTCACTTAAAATGTTAATATAAGCTCTGTAAAGGGCCGGATGTGCATGTGCTATTTCCTCAACATACTGATAAAGTGTATTTTCGTATATCCTCTCCTTAATTTCGTTAATTTCCATAAAAATTGCCTTAAGATTATGCTTTGCCAGTTCCTTTAGTCTAATTTCCTCTGATTCCTGAATTAATTCCTGTGGTTTATACCGCCCATATAATGGGCTCCATTCAGGAAAATCGAGGAGATCCTTTAAGGATCTTGTACCCTCATGATACAATATTCTATTATCCTTGGCATATTTTATATAGGATGCTGAATCAAAGAGATCCACCCCAAGCATTACTGAAAAGGCGAAAAACATTGGATGTCCACCTCCAAATAAATGAACCGGCCTTGAAAAATCTGCATTTATTTTTGAATTTATAATAATTTTAACCAGATCATCATACCTGTATGATTCCAGAAGTGGTACAACACCACCTATTGGCAGATAGGGTGCCCTTGACATTAACTGTGCTGAAAGACTCCTTAAATCAGGATATACTGAACCCTGAATTGGACCGGCTATAATATCATCACCTATATCTATTTCCTGTAATCTACGGTATGTTTCCTCCACAGCATGTTTTGATTCTTCATATTTATCCTCTGGCCGGGTAAATATATCAAGTATGGTTATTATATCGCTTCCTATCTTTTTCTGAAAATCAACAATTTCCTTATTTGTATATTCAATATCACCATAAACGTAACTCTGGAATGTTCCTGAATCTGTCATTATGGGGCCGTTAAATCCTATTAATTTATGCACACCATATTTAAGAGCATTTTCCCTCAGCGAATCTGTTCTCCTAATTATATAGCTGTTTGTTATTACGGCCTGGGCACCCAGGCTTCTTAGCTCACTCTCTGATAAAAAATTTAGATTTGGATTAATAACAGGTAATACTGTTGGTGTTTCTATATCACCATGTTTTGTATGGAACTTTGCAATCCTTGCCAGATTTTCCCTGTAAAGCAGATGCATGTCAACGTATGGTAAATTTATATATAATGTTAGCCTAATTGCTTTTTAGAAGTTCTGTGCCGATTGCATCAGATATTTTATTTAGTATTAGTTTAAAGTTTTCTATTTCATCCTTATTAAGGTTTTTAAGAGATTCCGATATAATATTTTTAATGAATAATCCAAGTTCCTCATAATAGTTTCTGCCCTCTTTTGTTAATTCCACATTGACTATTCTGCGGTCATTCATGTCGTGTTTTCTCAAAAGCAGATTTTTTCTCTCAAGTCTATCCACTATATCTGTAACCCAGCCATTTGCCAGTGATAATTCTCCCGCGATATTTTTCATTGGCTGCTGACCCTTGGTAAGAAGGTAAATTATTTTGTAGTCTGTAATGGTCAAACCATCCTTTTCCAGCCTTAATTTGATTTTCTTTATATAACATCCAAGTATTTTATCCAGATATTCCCAGATTTCTAATGTATCGTCCAATTTTACTCACCTTTTTAATTTAACAGCCTGCTCCTCATTTGATATTCTTTTAGATGAACCTGACTTTTTGGTTAATGGATCCCTGATAAATGATAATAGTGCACCCACAAGTGTTATTGCAAAGGCAACATAGAATACCACATGTAAGGAGGACATGAATGTTGGGGCAAATATGGTGGGGAACCATGTGCGCTGGGTTATTGTACTTAATGCTGTTGGACTTATTGAATTTTTAACACCCGATGGTAGTATGCTTAATATGGCCTTTATAGGATTAATGCCAAGAAGTGCACCAAAAATTGCATCTGTTGGTGGCAGTTTGGAAAATACTGAGGCAAGCTGTGGTGCTCCAGCATTAGTAACCGCTGAAGATAATGCACCTGGAAGTTTTGATGAAAGGCTTAAAATCAATATTGTAAAGAAAATGCCCATACTGGCGGTTGTCCCAACATTTCTTAATGTTGTGAGCATGCCAGATGCTGAACCCCTGCTTTCAGGCGGTACTGATGACATGACCGCTGATGTATTTGGGGCGGTAAACATGCCCATGCCTGCACCGAATATAAACAATAATATTCCCATTTCTATATATATGAAATTATATGGCAGTAATGAAAGAAGGATTAATGCAAATGCTGATATCAAAAGACCAAGGGTTGCTATGCCCTTTGATCCGTGTTTGTCTGATAATTTTCCTGAAAGCGGTCCAAATATACCCATGGCAACCGTCATTGGGAGCATGAATATTCCGGCCCAGAAAGGAGCACTGGCATATGAATAACCGTGGTCTGGAAGCCATATTCCCTGGAATAATATTATTATCATAAACATTAAGCCCATCATACCCATGCCTGAGATCATACCTGAAAAACTGCCTGCTGAAAATGCCCTGATTTTAAATAATTCAAGGCGGAACATTGGCTGCTTGACCTTTCTTTCAACAAACGGGAATGCTATTAAAAGTATTATTCCAATAATTATGGCTGTAATAACCCATGGGTCTGCCCAGCCTGTTGCACTGCTCTTATATGGAACCAGACCGTATGTAATGCCTATTAAAAGTATTATAAGACCTGCACCAAAAAGTAGATTTCCCGGAATGTCAAGCTTCTGCTTAAGTTTAGGTGATGTTTCCTTCAGTTTTAGATATGACCATACCGTGCCAAGGAGGCCAACGGGAACACTAACAAGAAATACATATCTCCAGTTAATTGCAGATAAAATACCGCCAGCAACTATACCTATACTCATTCCTGCTGTTCCTGCTATGGCATTTATACCCAGCGCAGTACCACGTTCTTCCTTGGGAAAATTATCAGTGATAATTGCATAGCTGTTTGCCATTAAAAATGATCCACCAACTGCCTGAACTATTCTAAATATAATTAATTCAAGAGCACCAGTATCACCCTTACCTGGGGTAAAATATAGCAGCACTGAACCAAGTGTGAATATTGCAAAACCAAGATTAAATAATCTTACACGGCCAAAAATATCAGAAAGACGGCCTATGGTAACCAGAAGAACAGCAGTTACTATCATATATCCCATAAGTATCCAGAGCAGGTAGGCAAAAGCACCTGATTGAAATGGATTTAAATCAATGCCCCTAAAAATTGGTGGTAGGGCTATAATAAGTATGCTGGCATTAATTGTGGCCATTAAAACACCTATTGTTGTATTTGACAATGCCACCCATTTTTCCTGAACCATAAAATCATAATTTATTTTGATTATATAAATATTTTGTAAATAAATATTTATTGGTAAACATTTTCCATATAGAAACATTTATGCTTGAAAGTTATCAATAATAAAAAAGCTTTAAATTGATTTATCATATTATTATATCATGATTGAATCATTATTCAGGCCAGAAAGCATTGCAGTGGTTGGGGCATCAAATGATAAAAACAAGGTTGGCAATATAATTTTTAGGAATATTATTTCCACATTTAATGGAAAAATTTTTGCTGTTAACACAAATGGTAGTGTAATAGAAAATTACCAGTCATATAAATCATTAAAGGACATTAAGGAAAATGTTGATCTTGTGGTTGTTGCCGTTCCAAGAGATGCTGTACCCTCTGTAATTCAGGATGCTGTTGACATCAAGGCAGGAGCTGCAATTATTATCACATCAGGGTTTAAAGAAACTGATGAGCATGGTGCCGATCTTGAAAAACAGATAATAGACATAGCCAGAAATGGTAATTTAAGCATTCTTGGGCCAAATACAATAGGGCTCATTACACCAAATTTCAACGCAACATTTGCATTTGAGGATACAATAAGGGGAAATTCTGCACTTGTGGCCCAGAGTGGTGGTCTTGGTGTTTACATGCTGGAATGGGCACAGAAGACAAAAACCGGCATAAGCTACTTTGTAAGCCTTGGAAATCAATCTGATATTACTGAATCGGATGTTTATGAATACCTGTCAAACGATGTTGAAACCAGGGCAATATTCTCATATATAGAAGGTGTTTCAGACGGTGACAAATTTTTAAACGTTGTTCCGGAAATTGTTAAAAAGAAACCAATGATATTTTTAAAAGGCGGTGTTTCAAAATCAGGTTCCGCAGCTATAAAAACACATACCGGAAGCGTTGCTGGATCAATAGATATATTTAAGGCGGCGGTAAGAACCTGTGGTGGTATATTTGTTGACAGCCTTGAGGATATGCTGAATATAGCCAGACTTGTAAACTCAAGTGAAAATGTATCCAGCGATATATTAATAATAACAAATTCTGGTGGCCATGGTGTTTTAACAACAGATGCCATAGATATCCAGGAAATGAATGAAATTCAGCTGCCTGATAGGATAAAGAAATCATTATTAAAAATACTGCCCAAGCAGAGTGTGCCAAGGAATCCCATTGACCTTTCAGGGGATGCCGATTATAAAAGATACAGTGATGCACTGGAAACTGTTAAGGATCTGGATTGCACAAAGGTGGTAATAGTTCAGTCACTCCCAATGGTAACATGTACGGATGTTGCCAGGGCTGTAATTAAATACAAGGGTACTGGTGTAATAGGAGTTGTAATGGGCATGGATGAGGATTCTGCATCAAAGCTTCTGGATTCTGCATCTATTCCGTCCTTTAAATTCCCTGAGGATGCCATAAAGGCAATCAAGTACATGACCTCAAGGTGGACACCGGATAAAAAAATTAGGATAAGCGAACCACCAGAGGAGGCAAAAAAGCTTGTTGCAGGCAAAAACTATCTTAGAGATTTTGAGGCAATGAAACTTATGGAAATTTATGGGATTAAAACACCAAAATGGAAAACTGTTGAAAATGAGTCAGATCTTGACGCAGCCGCAGATTATGTTGGGTATCCACTTGTAATGAAGATATCACCTGATGAGCCGGTGCATAAAACCGATGTTAACGGTGTTATAATGAATGTACAGAAGGAAAATCTTCATGAGGCTTTTAAACAGCTTAACTATAAAAGAGTATTGCTTCAGGAACAGATATCCGGGGCAGAGATATTCATAGGGGGCATTAAGGACCCTGTTTTTGGTTACACTGTGGTGTCAGGTGTTGGCGGCATATACATGGAGGTTTTAAAGGATTTAAGCTACGGTCTTGCACCTGTATCAGAAAATGAGGCAATGTATATGATGGATGAAAGCAAGGTTACAAAAATGCTTTCTGCCAGAAAAAGAAACTATGATAGACTTTCCTTAATCAGGGCAATAACAAATATATCAAGGTTAATAGTTGATCTTGATGTTAGCGAGATGGATATAAATCCGGTGATAGTAAATCAGAATGGCGCCTACGCTGTGGATGTCAGAATACTGTTAAATTCAAAACAGGAATAATAATTTTTAATAATATTTTATTGGGAATAATAATATTCCCCCTTTAATTTCTGTTCTCTATCAAGTGCACTGTTCAGTTTATTGATTCTTGGACGCTTTGTAAGCTCATCCCTTCTAAATGTTATTCCGAGGCCTTTTAAAAACTCATTCATGCCTGTCCTCATATCCATGGGACCCTTACTGCAACCTTTAATTCCCTGCTGCCCTGTGAAAACAATCAGGGCATCTGAAATTAGGTCTATTAAATATATATCATGATCAACAACTATTGCACTTTTTTTATTATTTTCCATAACCCTCCTTATTATTTTTGCCACATTCATCCTGTAGGCTGAGTCCAGATGGGCAGATGGTTCGTCTATAAGATATATATCAGCATCTGTTGATAATGTAAGTGCAACCGATGTTCTCTGCAATTCACCTCCAGAGAGATCATTAACATTTTTATCATATAGTTCCTCAACATCCAGCGGGCCAATTATCTCATTTTTTATGAACTGGTCTTCCATTTTTTCCTTCATGGTTGTTGAAAAGAGTTCATAAACAGTACCGTCAAAATCCGGTGATATGTACTGTGGTTTGTATGCCACCCTTAACTGGTTCTCAACCTGACCGGAATCTGGCTTTATTGTTCCTGAAAGCATTTTTATAAATGTGGTCTTGCCAAGTGCATTCTGGCCCAGTACACCGATAATCTCCTCCTTATTTATGTATCCTGACCCAACATGAAGCTCAAAGTTTTCAAATTTTTTTTCAAGGTTGGTCCAGGAAGTTATTTTGGTTGTAACTGTTGTTCTTTTACTTGATTTTACATTAAAATCTATTGATGTTGGTCTTATTCTTACATTTTCCTCCCTTAAATAACCTGATAAAAACGCGTTTATTGCCTTATTTGTTGATTTTTCTTTTGTAATTACACCGTATGCACCGGGACTTCCATATACCAGATTAATCTGATCTGCAATTTTATCCAGAA
Source organism: Acidiplasma cupricumulans (assembly GCF_001402935.1). Taxonomy (NCBI): domain Archaea; kingdom Methanobacteriati; phylum Thermoplasmatota; class Thermoplasmata; order Thermoplasmatales; family Ferroplasmaceae; genus Acidiplasma; species Acidiplasma cupricumulans. The sequence goes on from NZ_LKBH01000130.1 coordinate 10,887, forward strand.
GTGCAAGATCATGTTCCACAACCATTACTATTTTGGTTTCAGCCAGTTTTCTAATAATTTCAGATATCCTTATTCTTTCATTAATATCCAGATAGGATGAGGGTTCGTCAAACAGGTATATGTCTGCATCCTTCATCAATGCCATTGCTATGGCAAGTTTCTGGAGTTCACCACCTGATAAATCCCTGATATCCCTGTGCAGTGATGATTCCATTGATAATTCCGATACAACAAAATCAAGATTTCCGTTATCATTATTTTTTAATATATCTATTACTGTACCGGAAACAACCCTAGGAATTAAATCCACATACTGATTTTTCAGCACTGCCTTTTTATTTCCATTGTACAGATCCTTAAAATACTGCCCCATCACACTTTTGGAGAATCTTGATATAACCTCATCTCGGTTATCCTTAACATTGTAATTACCAAAGTTTGGTATCAATATTCCTGATAAAATATTCATGGTTGTGGTCTTGCCAAGTGCATTCTGACCAAGAAGTGCTGTTACCCTGCCAGCCGATAGGGATGGCAGTGAATAGAGCCTGAAAGAATCCAGACCGTACTGATGAACTATATTTTTATTTAGTTCATCTGGTATGCTGACTATCTTAATAGCATTAAATGGGCATCTCCTAACGCATATGCCACAGCCAATACAAAGCGATTCTGTAATAACAGGCTGTGCATTTGCATCGGGAAATTCTATAGTTTTTGTTCCATTCCTCACAGGTGGGCAGTAATACTGGCATTCGTGATTGCATCTTTTCGGATGGCATTTATCCTTATCTAGAATGGCTATGTGCATATTTTTAACCTAATAATTATTAATATTTTAATTTGCCTTCCAGTATTCATCTGGAATTTCATTGTAGATATCGAATGTTGAATCATCACTATTTGTCTGTATATTCATTTCTGAGAGTTCTATAACGCGATTAACATTCAAAATCCAGTAATGAATGCGCCATTCCCTTCCATCAAAAAGTGTTGTTTCTTCTCTTTCTGTTTCAAGAATTCCAAGATCCTCCATTGTATAGAAGACATCACGATCCTCCGGCTCAAGCATATTATCAATAACCCGGGTGCCGTACCCAAAGAAGTTAATAATATGTTCCGCTGATGACTGCGCCTCCTCTGACCCCATCTTTCTCTGCTGCAAGCTTAAACCGTTGCTTATTGCCCTTGCAAGCTCATCTATCTTCACATAGTTTCTGGACCTTACCTTTTCTATTTCCACATCGCTTATCGCCATTTCAATCACCTTGATAACATACCATATTACATTTTAAATAATAAGGTTATTCAATTAATTAAAATATGGCTTAAATTATATTTAAATTTTATTATAATTCATGTAATTTTGTCTATATATCTTATATAGAATATATAGGTTATATTTATAATAAATAGGAAAATAGAGAAAATAGTGGCAAAGATGACTACTGTGGACGAGGCCTTGGATAATGCAAAATCCTCAAAGTTTCATTATAAGGTTTTATTTGTGTCAGGTCTTGGATTCTTTACAGATGCATATGACCTTTTCATAATTGGTGTTGTTATACTTATACTACCACTTGCTGGATGGAATAATATATCAATTTTTTATAAGGGATTAATAACATCCACCGCTTTATTATCCGCCATTATAGGGTCAGTTACATTTGGAAGGCTACTAGACTATTTAGGTAGAAAGGAGATATATGGGCTTGAGCTGGTAATGCTAATAGCTGGTGCGCTTGGAAGTGCATTTTTAACACCAACCAACAACATTCTGGTATTTATATTATGGAGATTTCTCCTTGGTGTGGGCATAGGTGGGGACTATGCAACCAGTTCAACAATAATGACAGAATACTCAAATACATTAAACAGGGGCAAATTTGTTGGCACAATATTTTCAATGCAAAGCTTTGGGCTTCTTGCAGGACCATTAATTTCAATATTGTTTTTAACAAGTGGTTTAAGCCCATCATTAACATGGAGGCTACTGCTGGCCATCGGGGGTATACCTGCCATGCTTGTCATATATTTCAGAAGAACCATGCCTGAGCCCCCAAGGTATACTGCAGACGTTCGTGGCGATATTAAAACTGCAGAAAAAAATTTAAGGAGCTACACGGGAATAGATGCCCAATCTAAAAGAGCAGAAAAGGTAAATGCAAAATGGTATGATTTATTTAAGGATAAAAAATTTCTTATAACATTAATAGGCACTGCAGGGACATGGTTTTTAATGGACTGGGCATTTTATGGAAACTCAATTATGTCAAATAGCATTTTATCATTCCTTGTTCCAAGCGGTTTAAACGGAATTAATGCAATTATACTAACAAATAAATATTCAGCGTTAATATTCGGGATAGCAGCCTTTCCTGGATACTGGGTGGCTGTTTTTACACTCGATAAAATTGGCAGAAAAAAAATACAGATTACAGGATTTTTAATGATGGCAATTTCATTTGGTATCATAGCATTGTTTCCAGGGATAATAAGCGCAGCCTATGTTTATTATTTTTTAATGATTTATGGCATTAGCTACTTTTTTATTATGTTTGGGCCAAATGTAACAACGTTTGTCTACCCACCAGAGGTTTTTCCAATATCAACAAGGGGTTTCGGTACTGGCATTTCTGCAGCAGGTGGTAAAACAGGCGCCTTCATAGGAACATTTGCAGATACATTAATACTTGCGTTTACAAATTTAAGCTTCTTAATGTGGATACTCTCAGTCCTTGCAATTTTGGGCTGTGCCATGACAGTTTTTCTTTTGCCAGAAACAAAGGGTAAAACATTGCGTGAATCATCTGGAGAAAACAGATACATGAATCAAACTTAAAATTTTTAAGGTTTTTTAGCATAATGCATTATGAATATTTTATTTCCGTCAAGGAATAATAAAAGAAGTGTTGAAATTTTTACAGAGGATTCCGCTGGAAATACTGTTATCAATGGAAAAAGATTTAATAAATTATATGCAAAAATGGACAGGTCTTTTATAAAGGACTTTCTGGAAGAAAATAAGATATTTTCTGGCTATGAGGATAAAATTTCTGAAAATATGGTAAATAAGATTGATAATAAAAAAACAGTGATTATGGGGATTTTAAATGCAACCCCGGATTCTTTTTATGCCGGTTCAAGGATTCTGGATAAGAGCAGAATAGATTCAATGCTTGATGAAAAACCTGATATAATTGATATAGGGGGTGAAAGTACAAGGCCGGGCAGTCTTCCTGTGCCACCAGATATTGAGACTGAAAGAATAAGACCTGTTATTGATTACATAAAATCTGTATCAAACATACCTGTATCAATTGATTCAAGAAATTATGATACAATAAAGGCTGTTATTAGCATGGATATAGATTATATAAATGATATATCAGGTTTCTCTGATGAAAGAATGATAAAAATTGCATGCGATTATAATGTTAGGGCTATTGTAATGCACATGATAGGCACACCACAGACAATGCAGAACTTTACTGAATACGATGACATTATATTTGAGATAAATAATTTTTTTTATTCCAGGATAAATAAAATGTTAAAATTTGGCATAAAACCAGAGAATATAATAGTGGACCCTGGCATAGGTTTTTCCAAGGATACCAATGGAAATATTACCATATTAAGGTCTCCATGGTCTTTCTTTCTTGGCTTTGACACACTGTTTGGCACATCAAGAAAAAGATTCATAGGCACATTAACCGGATCTGATGTTAATGATAGACTGGGTGGAACAATAGGAACATCAATTTATTTGAGTGAGAATGGGGTTGATATACTTAGGGTTCATGACCCTGCCCAGAACAGGGATGCAATAAATGTATTCAGAAAATTAACGTCCATCGACGAATAATTTTCTTTGTTTTTTACGTATAGTTTAAATATATTTCTGCGATTAATCATATAATGATTAAGGTACCGTACAGTGTGAAACTGCCTTCTGGCGAGAGATATTCATTTATAAAAAATACATTAAAATCACGTACACTGTATACAGTATGTGAGGAGGCACACTGTCCAAATATGGGGGAATGCTGGGAGAGTGGTACAGCAACTTTTATGATTCTTGGGTCTAACTGCTCGCGTGGGTGCAGATTCTGTGCGGTTACCCATGGAAAAATGCTACCAATTGATCCAGATGAACCACAGAAGGTTTATGAGGCTGTAAAATTAATGAGGCTGGATTTTGTTGTCATTACCTCTGTTGACCGTGATGACCTTCCAGATAAGGGGTCACAGGCTTTTGCCAATGTAATATCTAAACTTAAAACAGCTAATGTTAAAATAGAGGTTTTAATACCAGATTTTAGCGGAATCCATGAGTTTATTGATAAAATAATAAATGCCGCCCCTGACGTCATTGCACATAATATAGAGACAGTACGCAGGCTTACGCCACACGTAAGGGACCCAAGGGCCGGGTACGATCAGAGCCTAAACGTTCTTAAATATGTTAAATCCGTTAATAAAAAGATGATTACAAAGTCATCAATAATGATTGGACTTGGAGAGACTGATGAGGAGGTCATTGAGGCCATGAAGGATCTTAGGAATGCGGGCGTTAACATTTTAACTGTGGGGCAGTATCTAAGGCCAACAAAAAAACAGCTCGAGGTAGTGGAATATTCCCCAATTGAGAGATTTAAATATTTCGAGGAAAGTGGATATAAAATGGGTTTTGATTACGTTGCCTCAGGCCCGTTGGTAAGAACATCCTACAGGGCAGCGGAGGCGTACGTAAAGGGAATACTGAATGGAGGTGGAAATTATGATTGAAGAGGCAGATATTAGTAATGAAAAGGTGTTGGAGGCTTACAGGAATCTTGTAATGGAAAGAATGCTGGATAAAAAGATGCTAAATGCAAGCAGGCAGGGGTTTTTGCCGTTTTACATACCACTGATGGGGCATGAGGCCATACATATTGGTATTGGCCTTGCATTGAGGAATATTGATTATTTTTATCCATACTACAGGGATTTTGGTGCACTGGTCCAGCTTGGAATTCCCATGGATATGATAATGTCCCAGGTTTTTTCCAATGCATCAGATAATGAGCTTGGCAGGGATATGCCGGATCATGTCTCATTTAAAAAATACAATATAGGGGCTGTAATAACACCCGTGGCAGGACACCTCATGTCGGCTGCCGGAATTGCATATGCAAAGAAATATAGAAAGTCTGATGGAGCGGTATTGACAACCTTTGGAGATGGGGCAACATCAACACCAGATTTCCATGTTGCAATGAACTTTGCAGGTGTTTATGACCTTCCTATGGTATTTTTGTGTGAAAATAATGGATTTGCAATATCTGTGCCAACATATCCAAATGAGGAGGGGCAGTCAGATGCATACGAGGAGACAAGAGGCCCAATATATAAAAAGGCGGAGGCCTATGGTTTTGAGGGCATAAGAATTGACGGCACAAGCTTTTTGGAGGTTTATAAGCAAACAAGAAAGGCGCTTGAAAATGCTTCCAATGGGCCAGTGCTGATAGAGGCAATGACATACAGAATGGGGCCGCACTCCACTGCTGATGATCCCAATAAATACAGAAAGGACGAGGTTCCAGAGGGGAGTGATAAGGATCCTCTTATTGTAAACCAGAAAATATTGAAGGACATGGGTATTCTCACGGAGAAGAAAATTCAGGATATAAACAATGAAATTGATGATTTGACAAGCAAACTTGTAGACAAATATGAAAAAGCACCAAAACCTGATAAAAAAACAATACTGGATAATTTATATGAAACAGACCCATGGTATATAACTGAGGAAAGGGGTGATATAGAATGACCACAATGACAATGGTAAAGGCACTTAACAGTGCGCTTGACAATGCAATGGAAAGGGATGATTCAATAATTTTAATGGGAGAGGATGTTGGCGTAGATGGCGGTGTCTTCAGGGTAACTGATGGGCTTCTGGCAAAATATGGAAAGGAAAGGGTTCTGGATACACCACTTGCAGAACTAGGAATAGTTGGGTTTGGAATTGGAATGTCCATGGCCGGCCTAAAGGCAATACCTGAAATACAGTTTCAGGATTTTATATACACAGCAATGGATCAGATAATAAACCAGATGGCAAAGCTAAGGTACAGAACCAATGGAGATTACACACTTCCAATGGTTCTTAGAACACCCTACGCTGGGGGTGTTCACGGCGGGCCCTACCATTCACAGGCTGGAGAGGCATACTTTGCCCACACGCAGGGTTTAACTGTTGTAACACCATCAAATCCATATGACGCCAAGGGTTTATTATTATCATCGATAGAGCTTAATGATCCGGTTATATTTTTGGAGCCTAAAAGGCTTTATTATGCAACAAAGGGGGATGTCCCGGACGATTACTATACAGTTGACCTAAGAAAGGCTAATATTTTAAAGGAGGGTGATGACCTTACAATTATAACATATGGACCAACAGTTCCGCTTGTCATGGATACTGTAAACAAGAACAATGTAAATGCGGATGTTATTGATTTAAGAACAATAAACCCCTTTGATGTTGATGCCATTTTAAATAGTGTGAAAAAAACCTCAAGGGCGGTTATAGTTACAGAATCCCCAAGGTTATTTGGCGTAAGTGCTGAAATTTCTGCAACCATAGCGGAAAGGGCAATTGATTATCTTGCAGCACCAATATTAAGAGTTTCAAGCCTTGATATACCTGTGCCATTCGCGCTTGAGGATTATTATGTGCCAAATGAGCAAAAAATAATGAAAGCAATAAATAAAGTTTTGCAATACAGGTGATGTTATGTATACATTAAAATTACCACCAATCGGCGAGGGGATACAGGAAGGAGAAATAGTAAAATGGGATGTTAAGGAAGGAGATACCATAAAAAAGGATCAGGACATTGTTGAGGTTATGACTGATAAGATTACTGTGAGAATACCTGCCCCGGTATCAGGAAAGATTTCAAAAATTCTGGTTCCAGAGGGCAAAACAGTAAATATCGGTGATCCGATAGTCCAGATAGATTCACCGGATGAATCAAATGAGGTAACCACGGAGAATAAACCAGTGGAGGAACAGCCAAAAACTGAACAGGTATACTCTGTTAATAATGAGAACATACCGTCTGTGAAGGCCACACCATCTGTAAGGGCCTATGCCAGGTCAAAAAATGTTGATATATTAAAGGTAAAACCAACCGGTCCTGATGGCAGAATAACAAAGGACGATATTGACGCATACCTTAAAAATACCACTGCGCAGAAAACAGAGGTAAAAAAACCGGAAAATCCTGCTGCAGGTGATGAAATTTTCAATGTAAGTGGCATCAGAAAGGTAATTTTTGATAAAATGACAAAATCAAAACAGATAATGCCACATTTCACTGTAACTGATTTTGTGGAAACCCAGGAAATACAAAAAACCATAGAATATTATGCAAAAAAGGAGTATCTGAGTTTTACGTCATTCTTTGTTAAGGCATGCACCATTGCATTTAAGGATTTTCCAAAATTAAATGCCATATACAATGAGAATGACAAAAATTATACCATTAAAAAGGCATACAATATAGGTGTTGCTGTGGACTCACCGTATGGTTTAACTGTTGTGGTGATAAAGGATGCCGATAAAAAGGATTTGTTTACAATCTCAAAGGAAATTAAGGACCTTGCTGAAAAGGCCAGAAATAATACACTTACACTGGATGAGGTGCGTGGTTCCACATTTTCAATAACCAATATAGGTGCAATAGGCGGTATTATGTCAACACCTGTAATAAATTATCCGGAGGTTGCCATACTTGCAGTAAACTCCAGAACAACAGCAATAATCAACAATGAAATGAAAACAGGTCTGTATCTAACCCTGGCATGTGATCACAGGTTAATCGACGGTGCTGAGGCGGCCAGATATCTTCAGAGGGTAAAGGAAATACTTGAGCACCCCATGGCATTTATTGGTGATTAAAAATGGATTATGATGTAATAATTCTTGGTGCAGGTGCAGGTGGTTATCTTGCTGCCCTGCATCTGGCCAAAAAAAAGAAAAAGGTTCTTATTATTGAGAAAGAGAAATTCGGTGGTGAATGCCTAAACTATGGGTGCATACCATCAAAGGCATTAATAGAACTCTCTGAAAATATATTTTACCTAAAAAATATGCCTGGCATGACCCTTGATTATAAACTCAACATGAAGGACTGGCAGGCATGGAAAGATTCAATGATAAAGAAAATTACAGGCGGTGCTGAGGGTGCATGCAAGGCCAGCGGCGCCACTGTGCTTTACGGGGAGGGAAAAATAGTCAATAAAAATACGGTTAATGTAGATGGTAAAAATTATACTGCAGATTATTTAATTCTTGATACCGGTTCTGTACCTGTAAAAATAAAAGGTATAGATGATGTTTATTATAACCGTGAAATTCTCGCAATAGACCATATACCAGAAACACTTGTTGTTATTGGTGGCGGTTATATAGGCATTGAGATGGGTACGGCATTCAGGAAACTTGGTTCTGATGTATATATTGTTGAAATGAAGGATAGGATACTTCCTGAGGTTGATGAATATCTTTCTAGGGCAGTTGATAAAAGGCTCAGAGATCTTGGAATAAAAATTTTAACCAGTAGCAGGGTTCTTGGTGTGAAAAAGAACAAGAATTATACTGTAAAAATAGAAAATTCCGGCGATATAATTGCGGAAACCGTTTTAATGGCCGTTGGCAGAATGCCAAATACACAGGGATATGGCCTAGAAAACCTCAATCTTGAAATGGATGGGCGGTTTATAAAAACGGACCAGCATAAAAGAACAAGTGTGGATAATGTTTATGCCATAGGCGATGTTTCAGGAATGCCCATGCTTGCACATAAGGCATTTTATGATGCCTATGTTGCATCTGAAAATATTCTTGGCAATGATACAGTGGTGGATTATAAATCCATGCCAATGGTGGTTTATACAGACCCGGAAATAGCATTTACAGGTAAAACAACAGATAAATATAAGCAGATACCTGCCATGGCAAATCCCAGAACACTGACAATGAACCAGCAGGATGGCTTCTTTAGGGTATATTACAATGATGATGGGACAATAAGTGGTGCGGGTATCGCAGCGCCAAGATCCTCAGAGATTATAGCTGAAATTGGGCTGGCCGTTGAATCTGGTTTAACACTGGATGATATGTTTATGACCGTACATCCCCATCCCACGGTATCTGAGGGCATTAAGGATGCATGCGAAAATGATTAATTATTATATTGATTTAAAACGCATGGATTATGAGAAATGCCTTCGATTACAGTACCACCTTGTGGAATTAAGAAAAAATGATAAAATACCAAATACCGCACTTTTTGTTGAGCATAACAGCATATACACCATAGGAAGAAAGGCAGACCCAAAAAACTATGAAAATGTTAATGTATATAAAACTGACAGGGGTGGCGATGTTACATATCATGGCCCGGGGCAGATAGTAAATTATTTTATCTTCGATGTAAATATTGATGGCAGGAGGGAAATTAGAAGATTCCTTGAAAATATTGAAAATGCATACATTAAGATGCTGGGTTCCTTTGGGTATTCGGCCATGCTGGATGAGGAGCCCGGTATATGGATAGAAACTGAAAAGGGAAAAAAGAAGGTTGCCTCAATTGGACTCGCAGTAAAAGATAATATTTCATATCACGGTATTGCCCTAAATATAGGGCAGGAGGCTGTCAATGGCTTTAATCTAATAAACCCCTGTGGACTTGATAACAGCGTTATGTCCTATGTTGATATACCAAGAGATAAGGCCATAGAGGCAATAGTTTCGTCACTGGCTGACTACTTTGGGGAATTCCAGAAAATAAATATAGACGACATCAAATTATTATAAAAGCCATAAGGTCTACATTTAAGAAATAATTTATATATAATATTTCTATGAGGTTCTTTTAATATCCCAAATTCTCTCCTCAATGCCAAGCCTTTTGTTCGATGCAAGTGCATGCATAAAAAGAAGTGATGAAAGTCTGTTTAAATAAATTAAAATATATTTATTTACCTGCATTTTCTTGGATACATATACTGCAAGCCTTTCTGTTCTTCTGGCAACGGCCCTTGCCATATGAAGTGAAACTGCGGAAATATCACCATCTGGAACAATAAAAAGGTGTATTTTACCAATTTCTTCACGGTATTTTTTCACAGATTCCTCAAGCCACCTTACATCCTCATCCTTAATTGTTCTGTGGGTGCTTTCTGCAGTTATATCCTCACCAATAACAAAGATGTCGTTCTGAATTTTTTTTAGATCATTTTTTATGTCTTCCCATTTTGAATTTATGAGGGCAAAACCAACAAATGTGTTTAATTCATCAAGGGTTCCCTCGAGGTCCACCATGGGGGAATCCTTACCAACCCTTATTCTCAGGCCGGTATCGGTTTCCCCGGAATCGCCACGTCTTGTAAACATAATAGCATATAATATGCACAGATTTAATATTTTTTAGTTTTAATTTTGACAAAA
>NZ_LKBH01000131.1:0-3981 GCF_001402935.1 Acidiplasma cupricumulans
TAGTCGTATTAAAATGAAACAAATAAGCGCGGACATAAATGGGGGTAAAATTAACATTTATATAGGTTCAGGTCTTGAAGATTATATAAACAATAACATATATGGAAGGAATGTTAGCTTTGTTTCAAAATCCCTGTCCGGATACCGTAACAAATTAAAAAAAATTAAATCTATAAAGATTTACATGCATGATGGAGAATCAATAAAGGATTTAAGATATCTAAGATTTATAGTTAAAAAACTGATAGATTTAAATATTGAAAGATCAGATACAGTATCATATATTGGTGGTGGAACTGTTGGTGATTTAACCGGATTTGCATCATCGGTATATAAAAGGGGAATAAATCTGGTTGCGGTTCCAACAACACTTCTGGCACAGGTTGATTCTTCCATAGGTGGCAAGAACGCCATAAATTTTAGCGGCATTAAAAATGTTATTGGAACATTTTATAATCCAAAATATATATTCAATGATACAGATTTTTTATTAAATTCCGATAAATCGCTTTTAAATGATGGCATGGCAGAGATTATTAAAATGGCGATCATCAATGATGAAAATTTCTATAATTATCTTAGAAATAATAACATGGACACAATTTTTAACCAGAATGATCTGGAGAATATAATATATAAAAGCAATAAGATAAAACTTAACATTGTTTCAAGAGACTTTTTTGATAAAAATAAGATCAGATATCTTTTAAATTTCGGCCATACAGTAGGACACGCAATAGAATCATTTACCAGTAATGATGTTTCCCATGGAACCGCAATTGCAAATGGTATGCTTGCCGAGAATTATATAGCATATAAAATGGGCCTATCTGAAAATTTTTATGATGAAATAATTACAATTCTGGAAAATTATAGAATCCCATTATTAAATTTTAAAAATTTTGATCCGGATATTATAATAAAATATATTTTAAATGATAAGAAAATGGAATCTGGCAAAATTAATCTTATTGTTCTTGACAGGATTGGAAAATCACATACAGAGGCTGTTGAAGTATCAGAAATCAAAAGGTATTTTTCTGAATTTCTTGAGGTAAAAAAATGAATGCATCCGCACTTATAGGAAAACCAGTAACACATTCTGCCGGACAGTACATATATAATAAAATATTCAAAAAAAATAACATTAATTCTATTTACCTTAGTATAGACCTTGATATGGAAAATATACCAGTTTTTATAAGATTTGCACGTGAGAACCTGTTAGGATTCAATGTAACAGCCCCGTATAAGGAAGTTATTTTAAAATACCTTGATGTTATAGATGATACCGCATCAGGCATAGGTGCTGTAAACCTCGTTAAGAACTGTTCAGGAAAATTATATGGATACAATGCCGATTATAACGGTTTTTTATTTTCTCTTAAGCATAATAAAGTTGACCCCAATGGCAAAAAAATATTAATACTGGGCACAGGTGGAACGGCCAGAATGGTTTATTATGCGCTTAAAAGTAATTACAAATGCACTGTCTTTAACGCCACAAGAAATTTAGAAAATAAAAAGAATAAAAATTTTTTTGATAACCTAATAGCATATGATGAGCTGATGCCAGAATATGATATTATAATAAACTGCACGCCTGTTGGAACATTTCCTGACATTAAGTCCCCAATTGATGGATCCAAGATTATGCATAAATCCACAGCCATTGATATGATATACAATCCACAGAAAACTAAATTCTTAGCCCTTGCTGAAAATAAGGGATGCAGCACCGTCAATGGTGTAGATTTATTCATTGGCCAAGGTCTTGAAACATTAAAAAAACTTTATAATTTATCTATTGACTATCAGGAATTTAAATTGTTATTTAATGAAAAAATAATTAAGTAACTTAATATTATTTCTATTGAATGATTGTTAAAACCAATGGAGGGCTTTCTGTAATTTCAGCATTTGTGGATGGTATTGGGTCAGCAATTTCACTGGATTTGCCAATGTACACAACTGTAATAGAATCTGATTCAGATAAAATAGGTGATCAAAAAATATTAGAAACATTGGAGATAATCAGGAATAAATACAGTATAAATAAAAAATATTCTGTTGAAATAAAGAGCCAGATACCTCAGTCAGTGGGATTAAAAAGCAGCAGTGCAATGACATTATCATTACTGTACGCAATATTAAGGCTAAATCGTATATATTTAAAGGAGGATGAATTATTAAGATCGGCAGCCGAAATATCACTTAAAAATAAAACATCAATAACCGGTGCACTTGATGATATTTCAATGTGTTATTATGGAGGATTAACAGTTACAGATAACTTTGATTTTAGACTTATAAGAAGGATAAAAATAGAGAATACACCGGTGATAATAGCATATCCCAAATTTTATCATAGAAGTACATATGATATGAAAGATATTGATTTTAAAAAATATAAAAAATATATACAGAAACTGGAATTGCTCTTAAACAGTAAATATGTTTATGAAACCATGGTTCTTAATGGATACCTTTTTGGCTCCCTTTTCGGCTATGACCCTGAAATAATAAATTATTTTCTCGGATCTGGGGCAATTTTTTCCGGAATAAGTGGTAAGGGTCCTGCTGTATTTGCCATATATGAGGATAATGAGGATCGTGATAATGCAGCCTCAAAATTTAGTTACCAGAATTATAATATAATCAAAAGCAGAATTAATAATGATGGAATTAATATAATATATCAATGATTATTGAAGTGAAGCCTGGAGAAATTGGTGGCATCGTGGAGGCCCCATCATCAAAGAGTTTTACACAGAGGTATGTCCTTTACTCTGCATTTTCTGGAAAACCAGTAACATTAAGGAATATATCATACTGTGATGATGAGCTTATTGCAATAGATATAGCAAAAAGCTGCAATGCCCATATTGAATACCAAAAGCGGGATATAAAAATAACTCCTGATTTTAAATGCCCAAAAAAAATCTATGTTGGTGAATCTGGAACATCGTACAGGCTTTCACTGGGATTGCTGGCAGGAAGGAAGTGCACCACGGAGATATCTGGAAAACCTGCCCTTGCCAAAAGACCAGTTGAAGACCTTATTTCATGCCTTGAAAATACTGGATCAATTTTTTATAAAAACAGTGAGGGGTTTTATAAAATAGATGCAACAAATTCAGGTAATGTTTACTGCACTTTAAATGCATCAAAAAGTTCACAGTTTGCAAGCGCCATGCTTTTTTATTACTCATTTTTTAAAAGTGCATGTTTTGGCATAGATTCCATGGTTTCAGAAAAATATATGGATATAACAGTAAAAACACTGGAAGATTTTGGTATTAATATTAAGCGTGAGAATAACAACTTTATCATAGATGGATATCTGAAATCAAAAAATGACATTCATATAGAGGGTGATTACTCATCAGCGTCATATTTTATGGTTCTTGGCATCTTTACAGGAAATATATTAATAAAAAATCTCAAAAAAAACAGCCTGCAGCCTGATAGTGGAATAATTAAAATACTCAATGATGCAGCCGGATGCATAGAAATTTTTGATGATTATATAAAAATAAATAAGGCATATGAAATAAAAACAGTTGTTGTTGATGTATCAGCAACTCCTGATTTTGCACCAGTTGCATCTGTAATAGGCATATTTTCAAAAAATGGGGTTATCATTAAAAATTATCAGAGGCTGGAAATTAAGGAATCTAACCGTTATCTTAATATTCTGGACATGGTTGAAAAATTTGGCGGGATTGCTGAAATTAAAGATGATTTTATGTTCATTCACCCCGGTGGTATTAAGAATCCTGACACATTAATTTACAATGACCATAGAATGGTAATGAGTGCCATAATAGCCGGAATAATTGCAGGGTCAAAAACAAGATATGGCGATATCGAGGCCATAAATAAGAGTTACCCCTCATTCCTAAATGACCTGAAAAAACTTGGCGCTGATATACGATTTAATACTGAAATATAGTCATAAAAAAATCTTAATTAAGTTTA
>NZ_LKBH01000132.1:0-3870 GCF_001402935.1 Acidiplasma cupricumulans
AAAAAATAATTTATGAAAGAACCTTATATATAATTCCCTTTTCACTGTATAGCCTGTTTTCTGCCTCATCAAATACAACGCTATGTATGCCGTCGATTACATCATCTGTTACCTCAAGCCCCCTGTGCGCTGGAAGGCAGTGCATGAATATAAAATTTTTATCTGCAAAATCTGTTAATTCTGAATTTACCTGATACGGCCTGAATAATTTTTCCCTCTCGGCCCTTTCCGATTCCTCGCCCATGGATACCCATACATCAGTGTATACAATATCAGCCGAATCTATGGCCGTTCTTGGCTCCCTTACTATCTCAATTCTGGAACCTGTCTTTAAGGCCATCTCCCTTGCAGATCTTATTATTTCTTTATCAGGTTCGTGATTTTCTGGGCATGCTATTGAGATATCCATGCCAAGTATGGATGCACCAAGAAGCAGGGAATTTGCCATGTTATTCCCATCACCTATATATGCCAGTTTCAATCCTGATAACTTTGATTTCTTTTCATATACTGTCATAAAATCAGCAACAATCTGCATGGGGTGCTCCAGATTGTCAAGTGCATTTAAAACAGGCACCCTTGAATATCTGGCAAGTTCAACAACCATATCATGACTGTATGCCCTGTAAGAGATTATATCCAAAAATCTGGACATAACCCTCGCCGTATCCTCTATTGTCTCTCCATCACCAAGATGCATCTCCTTTGGGCTTAGATATATTGCAGTTCCATTAAGCTGCACCATGGCAGATTCAAGGGATATTCTTGTCCTTGTGCTCGGTTTTTCAAAAATCATGCCAAGAATTTTTTTCTCTGAAAATTTGATGCTCCTATCCCTTTTCAATTTTATTGATAACAAAATAATATCCTCAAGATCATCCTTCATGTCCATAACAGATAATATATCCCTTTTCATAACATGTAAGTATAAAAAAGATTTAAAATTTTTTGTTCATTTTATCAGTATAAAGTGTTATTGCTGCCCTGGACCCATCACCAACAGCAGTTGCAATCTGTTCCTCACTGCCAGCAATAACATCACCGGCCGCATATATTCCAGGAACATTTGTCCTGCATTTATCATCTGTTACTATAAATCCATGGGAGTCAAGCTTAACTCCTATATTTTTTAGGAATGATGTCTGGGGTATCACACCTATATAAATAAAAACACCATCGAGGTTAACAGTTTTTTCATCACCTGTTACCAGATCCTTATATCTAAGGCCTGTCAGTTTTTTTCCATCCCCCAAAAACTCCTCTGTTTCGGCATTCAGTATAAAGGGTATTTTTTTCTCGTCCAGGCTTTTAATATATGCATCCTCACATTTTTTAATCTTTGAATGTGCTATTATTGAAACATTTTTTGCTATGCCATTTAGATAAAGGGCAGAAATTGCTCCAGAATTTCCACCACCAATAACAGCAACATCCTTGCCCTTAAAAAGATATCCATCACAGGTTGAACAGTATGAAATACCCTTACCATAGTATTCCTCCTCACCTGGCACGTTCATTTTTCTGTGCGTTGTTCCTGTGGAAACTATTACTGCCCTTGCAGTGAATGTTTCCCTGTTTGTTTCAATTACAAAGTTATTTCCCTCCTTTTTGATATTCCTTACCTCTATTTCTGTTATTATCTTACCATATTCTGAATAATGCTTTCTAAACTCCTCTGCAAGATCTGACCCCTCTATGGCCTTAAAACCAAGATAGTTTTCCACAAGTGGTGAAAGTGCGGTGTTACCGCCTGGGACAGCCTCTCTTTCAAGTATGGCCACGCTCATTCCAGATCTTTTTATGTATATTCCTGCGGAGTAACCTGCAGCCCCTGCCCCAATTATGATGACATCATAATCAGTTTCGTAATCCCTTTCATTGCTTCTAACATTAAACTGCATCATAAAAATCGCCTTAATTTATTATTAATAGCTAAATACAATAAAAACTTTGACAAAAAAAGAAAAATAAAAATTAATACTGTGGCATTCCGCCGCCCATTCCGCCCTGTGGGTTTGATGGTGCGGATGATTTCTTGCTGGCTATGACATCATCTATTCTGAGTATCATGGTTGCAACCTCAACAGCACTCTCAATTGCATGTGTCTTTACCCTGAATGTGTCATATACGCCAAGCTTTATCATGTCGTCTATTTTTGAGTTGTCCATATCAATTCCAAATGTTTTGTTGCCCTTTTCATGCTCAGCTTTTAATGATATTAATGTGTTTATTGGATCCATTCCTGCATTTTCAGCCAGTGTCCTTGGTATTATCTCAAGGGCCTTTGCAAATGCCTCTATGGCAAGCTGCTCCCTGCCACCAACGCTGTTGGAGTAGTTTCTAAGCTTCATTGCAAGCTCAGCCTCTATTGCCCCTCCACCTGGCAGGTATTTTCCATCCTCCTTGGTGATGGCAACAACCCTTATGGCATCATTCATTGCCCTTTCAATTTCATCCACAACGTGCTCTGTGCCTCCCCTTATAAGTATGCTTACTGCCTTTGGATTGACACAGCCGGTTACAAATGTCATCCTGTCGTCGCCTATTTTTCTCTCCTCCACTGTTTCTGCCTTTCCAAGGACATCCTCTGTGATATCATCAAGATTTGTTACCATTTTTGCTCCAGTTGCCTTTGCAAGTTTCTCCATATCACTCTGCTTTACCCTTCTTGCTGCGTATATGCCATCCTTTGCAAGGTAGTACTGCACTGTATCATCTATACCCTTCTGGCAGAATACAACATTTGCCCCTGATTTCTTTATTTTCTCTGCCATCTCCTTCATTGTGTCAGTCTCCTGGTCAAGGAAGTCCTGAATCTTTGATGGGTCTGTTATCTGAACCTTTGCATCTATTTCTGTTTTCTTTATTTCCAGAGCGGAATTTATTAGCGCTATTTTGGCATTCTTTACAATTCCTGGCATTTTTGAATGAACCTTCTCCTTGTCTATTATTATTCCATTTATAAACTGTGTGTCTGCAGCACTGCCACCGCTTTTTTTATCGACCTTAATATTTGCTGTGTCTACCATTATTTTGCCATCCCTTTCCTCTGCAACACTGTTTATTGCCTTTACAACAAGGTCTGCAAGGAAGTCAGATGAAACCCCAGTATTTTTACCTGAAAGGGCTGTTATTGCGATTTTCTTTAATGTTTCATCATTGTTTGCCTTAAGTGAGAGGTCTTCAAGCTCCTTTTTTGCCTCAACAGCTGCAAGATGGTAACCATCGGCTATTATTGTTGAATGAACCCCCTGGTCCAGAAGGCTTTCGGCCTGCTTTAAAAGTTCTCCGGCGAGAACAACAACTGTTGTTGTGCCATCTCCAACAGCAGTATCCTGTGATTTTGATGCCTCAACTATCATTTTTGCTGTTGGATGATCCACATCCATTTCCTTCAATATTGTTGCACCGTCATTAGAAATTACTATATCACCAATAGAATCCACCAGCATCTTATCCATACCTTTTGGACCAAGTGTGGTTCTTACTGCATCGGCAATTGCCTTTGCGGCCTCTATATTATTCTTCTGTGCATTTTTTCCCTGCTGCCTTTCTGTACCTTCCTTTAATATTAATATTGGTGTCTGACCTGATATCATAATACCATCACATTCGTAAATATGTTCTTCAATATAAACTTTTTTGTTAATCAAACATTTATAATTCCATTTACTAAAATTATCATATGTTAAAATAAATGTAAATCCATGATAATTAAATGCTAGAATGCATTCAGAAAGGAAATGCTGTAAATTAAGCAAATACACATGTTTAATTCTAAGCATTCATTCAGAATTTTAAAATGTTCTCTATAAACGCAATGCTTAAAATAAAGTGAAATTCTTATAAATACATGGAAAGTATATTTA
>NZ_LKBH01000133.1:0-3626 GCF_001402935.1 Acidiplasma cupricumulans
CCCTTGCATGATCCTCATAAATCTGACCCCCGGTGATAAGACCTTCATCACTGTAATTATTATTAACAACACCATCATTGGCCTTATAAAGCCATATTCATATATATATCCAGTAATTAAAGTGCCGTATGTATAATCAAAAAACCTATTGATAAACCCCTTTATTTTTGTATGATTTTTAATCCGATGAAAATCAACTTCGTTAAAATTATTGCTTATTTTTTCTGAGGTGGTTAAAGAATATACAGGTTTATTAAAATAATTCATTGTAAGTGCAAGCGGAAAGGTTCCATTTTTATGTACAAGATCCCCATTAACAGTCACAAGGTCTGAACCCAGTAATAGAATGTCTGCTGATTTGCCAATCTCGTAATATGAATAATCTGTGGTTATGATGGTTTTAATTCCATGGCTGCTTAAATTGTCATAAAGTGATAAACCCTCAAAAGCTGGACCGCTTTCCATAATATATACCTGTTTAATTTTATCCATGTTATTAATAATGGCATCTCTAACCATGGAGCTGTAGCTAATTGTTGCAACTGAAACTTTTCTGTTAAAAATTTGGGCTGAAAACCTTACAGAGGAATCTGTATCCTTTTTAATTAAATCATACAATTTACCTGCATACTCTATTTTTGAAATTTTTCCATTATAGCCTGATAAATAATTGCATGTGTACTCTATTATACCCATACCATAATAGTTTTCCCGGAATTTATTCAGATATAAATCATAATCATTGCCTTTATATTCAATAAACCATTTTATTATGTTGTCTGCGATAACTGTGGCAGATGAAATTTCATCATCAAGAATTTCTTCAGGGTTCATAAAAATAAATATTTTAAAAAAATATAAAAATTAATGCTCCCTGTATAGGATTGGCTCAAGCTCCGTAACTGCCTTTTCCTCAAGGGATTTTAAATTTTTTATCACATCTGATATCGGCTGTTCCTCGGTTACTATATACTTTACCTTTCCAAATGACATCTGATATGACCCAGGGCATAGAGAATTTTCTGTCACAATAAAGGCATCAGGATTTAATGACAGTATTCCGGCCATTGCTATTTCCCTGCCACCATGGGTTCTGCCATAACCAGGATTTTCATATTCCTCAATCTTTTTTGTTTCGTCATCTATTAAAAATATGGAACTGCCATATTCCAGTGGGCTCAACATATTATCCTCATCTACAACACACGCTACCTTCATAATAAACCATAATATATAACAAAATTTAAGCTAATTGTATTTAATAACGCTAAAAAAATTAATAATAACCGTGAAATTCAATAGAATATTTTGGTATTGATATTCCTGAACCGTTCTCAACATGACCTATTTCCTGAACTTCAACACGGTTCTTCATTATGCTCATAAAGTCGCGTTTACTTTCCTCATCTATTATTACGACATAGCCTATGCCCATATTAAATATTTCATACATTTGCCCGTAGGTAAGATTTCCAATTTCCATTAATTTTATAAAAACGTTTTGTGGTTCTATGGGGTTATCTATAACATATTTCATGTCCTTCATTCTGGTTATATTTTTTATTCCCCCACCAGTTATATTTGCCATGCCCTTTATGTTAACTATGTTCAATGCATCTAAAATTTCCCTGACGTATATCCTTGTCGGTTCAAGTAATACATCTGCCACTGTTTTATTCTCTCCTGGAAAATTTTCATCGTATTTGAGTCCAGAGCTTTTGATAATATTTCTCACAGTGGTGAACCCGTTTGAATGAAGGCCACTGCTCTTTAATCCCATTATTATATCGCCGTCTGAGATTCTTTCCCCCGTAACCATCTGACTTTTTTGAAGTATTCCTATGGATGTGCCAGAAATATCTATATGATTAATAAGATCTGGCACTATTGCTGTTTCTCCGCCAACAATGTTAATATTTGCAATCTGAGCCCCAACATTAAAACCTACACCGAGCTGTTTTGCAACCTCATTATCTATATCCTTTAAGGAGATATAATCTAGCATGGCTATTGGTTCAGCTCCGGTTGTAATTGCATCGTTAACGTTCATTGCCACACAGTCAATGCCAAGTGTATTAAACTTACCACTTTCCTCAGCTATAATAGTTTTGGTACCAACACCGTCATTATTAAATGATAGGTAAAAATTGCCGAGATCAATAATAGATGTGAAACCACCTAGAGGGTTTACGGTTTTAAAATCTTCCCTTTTAAACTTTATTTGCCTTAAAAAGTTTGTAACAAACTCGCCCTGGGCTTTTCTATCTAAAATTTTACCCTGCATGATTGGATATTACATTATTAAATAAAGATTTTTATATTTTTACTATATTTAAATTTTTAATCTGCATGTAATTGTATATTAATTTGTTAAAAGGAAAAATATTTTAAGTAATATATGTATTATCGAATTAGGTGATAATGAGTGGTTAAGTTAGAAACCCTGGATTATAAGCCAAAGCCTATAGATCAAAACTATATAAACGATGAACAGAATTACCCTGTAACAGGAGAGCACAAAGGACATAAGGTTAGGGCTGAGGGCATACAGAGGATGGATGCTGATGGAAAGCCATACCCAACAAAGTTTGGTATCCATGGCAGCATTGTGGGTGTTGATTGGGAGGCATGTATAGCAGATGGCGCTTGCATGGATGTTTGTCCTGTATCCCTGTTTGAATGGGAATTAAATCCGGGCCAGTCAGGTACAGGAAACGATAAGCCCATCTCAAAGGATGATAAGGAGTTATGGGATAAATACAGAACAGATAAATGTGACCCAGTAAGGGAAAGCGAGTGCATATTTTGCATGGCATGTGAAAGCGTTTGCCCGACACTTGCAATTAAGGTAAATCCAGAATAAATTTTTATTATTTTTATTTAATAATAAAATGAAGTATAATTTCGATATTTATGTGAGTAGAAAATTGATTTAATATTAATTATCCTTGGGGTGGCACATTTTTAACGTCAGGTCTAAAATTCTATTGCATATATTTTGTTATTTTATTGAGATATTAAAGCCTCGTAAGCCTTTATTCCGTCTGACCTTTTTACTATTACTATGGTTTCATTTGAGCATGAAATTAACTGTAATATATTGATCTCTGCTGAAAATAATTTTTCGTTTATTTTCATGACAAAACCAGGAGTTTTAATTATCTCTGGTGAGGAGAATATATGTATTGAACTTACATCTTTTTCTATTATGGCATTTTTTGGTATTTCTGATAATTTATTTTTAGTTTCATCTATTATGTAAACTATTGAATCTGTTAGATATGTTGCAGATAAATAATTTAAATTTTCAAGCTTTCTGGTTGTGGTAATTACCATAATTTTATCCTGGAGCGTTATTTTGCTTTCTGATAATAATTTATTAATATGAGAGGTAAAATCGTCGCCTGTGTTTTCCATGGACATTTTATTTAGGGCAGATCTTATTGATATTATATTATAACCATTCATTTCATTGTATATCTTTCTTGCAAGCTTGCTGACATTAACAATGCCCATTCTCATTGATATTAATATTTCAGGATTCCTTTTAAGATAATTTCTAACAGCACTCTCAACGTTCCCCCTTCTTAATCTTTTTTCAACCATAATATATAATATCAATGAGA
>NZ_LKBH01000134.1:0-3511 GCF_001402935.1 Acidiplasma cupricumulans
ATAGTATTTTAATATAGGTCAATAATGATTTTGGTTACCAATGACGATGGATACTTTTCAAGGGGTATCAAAACACTTTATATGAACGCTGCAAAGATCAGTACAGGAGCCGTGATGGTTGCACCTGACAGACCAAGAAGTGCCTCAGGCATGAGCATTACATTTAATAATCCACTCAGGGCAAAAACCATTGATGAAAACGGCATTAATGGCTATGCCATATCCGGATTTCCGGCAGACACAATATTTTTGGCAAGAAATGCGCTTTACAGGAATGAAAAAATTGATTTAATTGCCAGTGGCATAAATCACGGTCTTAATATATCGTTAAGGTCGCTATATACAAGTGGAACAATATCTGCGGCCATGACAGGCGCCCTGCTTGGAATAAAGGGTATAGCATTTTCAATCGATGTAAATGAGGAAAATGAAAAATCTGCTGATTTTGAAAAGGCAGGGATAATAGCAAGGCATGTAATGGAATATGTTATTAATAAGGGATTCCCAAAGGATGTTGATATATTAAACATAAATTTCCCACATAAAATAAATGATGGTATAAAAATGGTTGGAGTTCCGATGTATGTGAACGCATTTTCAGATTATGTTAGGGAGGATGAGGACCCGCATGGAAATAAATATTACTGGTTCTGGAATAAATTTTCAGATGATTATGATGAAAATACAGATTATTATACTGTGATGCATGAAGAAAATATATCAGTTACACCACTGTCAGTGCATGGCCATGTTATAACCAACTTTTCCGGTATAAAATCTCTTTGCAATGATGTATCAGGCCTAATATATAATGACGAATATTTATCAGATGTGAAATGAGAGATTAAATATCATAATTTAATCCCGTTACATGAAATTCAAAGGTCTCGGCCCTGAATGGTTTCCTGTCGTGCTCGGAACATTATCAATTTCCCTTGCACTTTACATAAATTATCTTGTTTTTTTAAATTTATGGCTCTTCAATGCAGGTAAAATTATATTTTTCCTTGTAATTGCAATGTTCATTTTCGTGTTAATATCTGTGGTTTATCGCTATGCATCAAAATCAGGAACCCTTAAAATGGACTATAATAATCCCACAGCATTGAGCTTTCTGGCATTTCTTGGCATAATCATGTATGCCCTTGCATTTTTTTACAGTGCCTATATAGGCATAAACAGAATTGTGGCAGCAACATTTTTGTATATATACTTTATATTTTATGTATATGTAATAATAATAAATTTACTTTTAAACTATAACCTTTATACAAATAAATACAATTCATCAGAATTCTCATATGCAATGCTTGTACCCTCCATTGTCATAGGTGGAAACATCATATTAAGCAGTATTATGCTCATAAAACCACTGGAATCATATTACACATTAAGTGAGCTTAAACTCATATATTTTATGATTTTTGTTTCACTGGGCATAACATTTTTCCAGTTTCTGTTTGTGGGTATTACTGCATTTATATACCATATTAACAAAACAGAGTATTTAAGAAGCGTCCCCGCAGCCATGATACCTGTGGGGGCCTCAAGCATGATAATTATTAATATTATGTTTTTACCATACTTTAATTACCTGCACCTTTTTAATGTGCCTGATTACATGGCTGTGGACTCATCAATGCTTTTTTTTGGCTTTGATACATTTTTATTTTTAATATCAGGGGTAATTGCGGCAGGTCATATAAAAAGAAGGCAGTCAATGACTGTATGGGCATATGTATTTCCGGTTGGTATATCAACGTTTTCAGATTACATGATATATTCTTATACTGGAATCTTCATTTTTAAGTATGCAATTGTTATATTTACCATTGTTTTAATAATACTTTATATATACTCCTGGATAAATACATATTTAATTATAAAAAATCCCGGGGTCTGATTTCATGATAATCATCGAAAATTTGAGCAAATTATATAAAAATCTGTATGCTGTTGACCATCTTAGTGCGGAAATATCTGATGGAACTGTATGCATAATAGGGAAGAATGGTGCAGGTAAAACAACACTTCTTAGAATGCTTTCAACACAGCTCAGGCCCACGTACGGTGATGCATTTATTAATAACCTTAGCATTATAAGGGATACAAAGAAACTAAGAAAAACAATAGTAAGCATACCACAGGAGGCCTCACCCATAGGCATATTAACACCGTATGAACAAATATTTATGTATTTAACCGCCAGAAACTTTTCCCTTAAATCGGCCAAGGACGAAACGTTAAGGGCCTTAAGGGAACTGGATTTATATGATAAAAAGGATGTGCCTTCGGATGAACTCTCTGGTGGAATGAAAAGAAAAATGTTCGTTGCCATGGCACTTGCTGCAAACACTGAAACAATTTTCCTTGATGAGCCCACAACAGGCCTTGACCCCCTTTCAAGGCTCGAAACTTGGAGCGCCATAAAAAAGCTTTCAGGGAATATAATATTAACCACACATTATATGGAGGAGGCCAGGGAGCTTGCATCAAAAATATACATAATGGATAAAGGCAGAATAATAAAATCCGGGAATTATGACCAGCTTTTAAGGCCATATAAAAATATGATCAGAATAGAGTCCATGGAAAAACTGGATAATTCATATAAAATAGGAACTTTGTATGTAAAATATATAAAAAAATCTGATATTGATAAAATAGGCAGTGATGTGAGTGTGCGCGATATAACCATTGATGACCTTTTTATAATGGAGGATGAAAATGCCAAATATTAAATTTATACTCACAATGGCATGGTACTATGGCATAAAAACCATAGCCAGAGGGCCATCATACCTTATTGCCTCACTTGCCACACCGCTTACCTTGCTTTTTCTGGTATTTGTATTAAGCCATGGTGCACTTGTTAAATTTGCAATAGTCGGAGGTTTAATTGCATTTATTGGGTCTGTTGGGCTTTCGGGCGCCGGTGATTCAGCATTTTTCAGGTTACAGTTAAGAATTCAGGAGCTTTATGTTGCAACCAGTATAACACAGTTTGATTACATGGCCGCATTTACACTGAGCTATTTCATCTTTTCAGTTCCCGGAATTATTCTTTATGTTTATCTTGGTATTATTTACCATCTATTCACATTATATAATTCCATTGCACTCGTATTAATTATGCTTATACTTATTGTAACCACAACGGCAATATCCTTCATAATATCAGGATCCATAAATCATCTAAGGAATATATGGGGAATAACCGGAATTTTAACTGTTATTACAAGTATACTGCCACCAACATTTTATCCATATTATTATGTTCCAAAAATATTTCTTTATATAATTGCAATATCACCAACAACACCAGCAGCAATTCTTGTTCAGGGATTTTTTGGCCTTGCACCCATGAATTTAATGATGCTTTACGTGCTTTTGATAGAGCTTGTAATATACTCAATTCTTGCCAGATTTCTTGTCAGATGGCGCGATAAGTGATAAACAGTAATTTATGACCGGTTTTTCATATGCTTTATAATTTAATTATATAACTTTA
>NZ_LKBH01000135.1:0-2638 GCF_001402935.1 Acidiplasma cupricumulans
TAGAATATTTTCAATAGCAATGAATTTATATTATAAAATAATAAACAAGCATGACAAAAATATCAGACGCAGTAAAAGTTATTGTGAATAATAATTTAATTTTTTCCATGGCAATTTCAAGCGGGTTATGCAATTACACCAAAATTGCAGAAAATATTAAGGATAAGGTTGAGGCCATGACCGGAAAGCCTGTAAAATTTAATACCATTGTCAAGGTCCTTGCAAATATGAAGACGCAAAAGCCAGAATACATAGATGATCTTGACATACTTAAAAGGTCGTCATTAACAATAGAATATGAATACAGTGTTATATATTTTGATGACATTAAAAAAATTCCAGATAATGCAATACTTGTAATGAAGGAGTCTAATTATTATGTGTGCATAGCAAGCAACAAGGGCAGCGAGAGCAAAATTGCGCTTATTAAGATAATACTTCCAAAGGAATCCTCATTTACACCAGGGTTAACATTGCTGATAACGGATTATCTTATGACCTATGGAATAAAGTTTACCAACATTTACAGATTGGATACAGAAATATGGATAATAATCGATAACTCCAATGCTGGGAAGGCCCTATATCACCTAAGCACGTTATTGCATGAAAATTAATCATAATAATGTATAAAATTAATATTTTTTCATAAATATGAATAATTAATGTATAAACATGAAAAACATATATATAGTAATTAGTTATATACCCTTAGATAAAAATGATAATAACAATCATTCAGTATTTATTTGCCCTAATATCCGGTATAGCAGTCGGTTTTAGTTTAGGCTTAATAGGTGGTGGTGGATCAATACTTGCAGTCCCTTTGTTTATATATTTTGTTGGTATTAATCATCCACATCTTGCAATAGGTACCACTGCACTTGCTGTTGGCCTGACAGCATTTATTAATTTCTATCAGCATCTCAGAAAGAAAAACGTAAATTTAAAAATAGCACCTATTTTTGCCCTTGTTGGTGTGATAGGAGTTTTACTTGGTGCATATGTTGGGCTTAAGATAAAGGGCGGCCAGCTGCTTTTCTTTTTCTCCATGCTCATGATAGCCATTGGTATATATATGTATATCAGCAAATGCCGTAGCCTGCCAACAGAGGATTGCAAGGAATTAACAAAACAAACAAGATATGACAAGGTATCTGCATTCTCACTTGCAGTGGGCTTTGCCTCAGGTTTCTTTGGTATTGGCGGTGGCTTCTTAATAGTGCCTGCATTACTATCATCCACAAAGATTAAGATAAGTATGGCAATAGGCACATCGCTATTTGCTGTTGGTACCTTCGGGATAGTTACAGCAGCAGAGTACGGATTCCATGGAGAGGTTCTGTATCTTGTTGCCATTGTATATGTGATTGGTGGCATTCTTGGTGGCTTCTTTGGAACAAAAATATCAGTTGGCATGAATAAAAAGCTGCTTAGAAAGATATTCGCAATTATTATAGTTCTGGTCGGAATATATGTTGCATACAGTTCATATCCAGCACTAATACATATTTTATAAAATTTATAAATTAAAATTATTTTTAAAATTATTGTAAAATTATTGACTTGCTGCAATTCTGTATCCAAGGACATTGGTAAATTGCATATCCTCCACGGGAACCTTAACCATGTGCCCGGGTG
The DNA here is from genome assembly GCF_001402935.1 of Acidiplasma cupricumulans. NCBI lineage: Archaea > Methanobacteriati > Thermoplasmatota > Thermoplasmata > Thermoplasmatales > Ferroplasmaceae > Acidiplasma > Acidiplasma cupricumulans. Next base: position 1,642 of record NZ_LKBH01000135.1, read on the forward strand.
CAAGTTCATCCAGCTTCTGCCCAACCAGTATTGATCCACCGCCCACAGGAATTAAAGCAGTTATCCTATCAAGGTCTTCACGCATGTTTTCCCTCATATCGTCTATCACCTTCTGTGCAAGTGCGTCTAATAATGGTTGTGAAACAATTGGACCACCAACCTCCTTCTGACTGTAGACAACCTTTGACGATATTGCATCCCTGGCCACATCAGCTGGAACTATAAATCCTGTTTCCTTGGCTATTACCTTGCTTATTCCAGAAACAACATCCCCCACTCCTGCCTGTATTGTAAATGAAAGCTCAACTATTGGTTCCATGTTCTCCATATTTATTGTTAATACATCAGTTGTTCTAAACCCAATGTCTATAATCACCGCATTACCGTATTGTTTCCTAATTAATCCACGGTTTAATAAATATATTGCCGCACCGACACCCTGAGGTCTCATCACAAGTTTGGATATGGTGAATTTTTGTTCCTCACCAGCCGAGGATTTTATTTTTATGGTTTTCCCCTCAAGAAGATTCCTTGCCTTCTCCACCTCCTTTTCAAAGGACCCAAGCTGTGTACCACTGGCCAGTGTTACTTCTGTATTTTCCTTACCAAGATTTGTTACCCATAAGGCCGCTGCGAGCAATGGATATGAATTTGGATCAGAAAGTCTGCTGTCCTCCTGTGGCTGCCTAACACCTGAACCTATGGCATCCTTTCCAAATACAAATGAGTCTCCGTCATCAACAGAAATTACAGGTATATTACCACCAATACCCCAATTTCTTGACTCGGCCTTTGCCCAGCGGGAAGGGAATATATACCTTTGCTCATTTTCAGATATTACCTTGGTATCGCCGTAACCTAAATCCAAACCTATGGTAATCATTTTATTCATCCCCAAAAATATAATAAGAGATTTATATTTAAATATTTGCCTATTATTTAACATTTTTATCAAATTTAGCCATTTTTTTGTCGTACCATGTCTTACATTAACAAA
>NZ_LKBH01000136.1:0-3366 GCF_001402935.1 Acidiplasma cupricumulans
TCTATTTTATTTTAACATTAAACATTTTATATGCTTTTCAGGTGTAACTATATTTTGATTAAACAACTATGAGTTAAGGATTCAAACACGATCATTATTAAGTAATTGTTTGTTACTGCAACACCTTAAAAATCAATTTTTAAATATTTTTTTTAAATCCTCCTTTGTATCGACATCTAAAAGTGCATTATTATCAATCTCCACCCTGATTATGTCTTCTGGATGGTTTCTTAGAATAAATCGGCCTCCAACATCACCTTTAAGATTTAATAGGTCATTAAAATATTTAGATGAAAATATTGCAGGATTTACAGGAATTCCAGAATTATATGCACTTACAATGCCCGCATCATTCTGGCTGTATATATTAATCATCCTGTTAATTATGTTTTGATCTATTAATGGGGAATCCCCCAGAAGTATCATAACACCATCGATGTTATTTTCTACTTTTCTTAATCCGGCTGCTATTGATGTTGACATTCCGTTTTTATAATCATAATTGATGGCAATCTTGAACCCATTTAGATTAAGAACACTGTAATTTACAGCAGGATTAAAAACAATAATTTTTTCATATAACAATGAATTCCTGGCATTCTCAATTGTATATTCTATAAGCATTTTACCATTGATTTTGTAAAATAATTTGTTTTCACCAAATCTTCTTGATTCCCCTGAGGCAAGTATTATACCAGATACCCTTTTCATAAATCATAATGAATAAATGCAATAATAATGTTTATTTTATTAATTTAATCATGAAATCAGAAAAATCGATTACATTTTCGTCATATGAAAGATTATTGTAGCATAGCGGGCATATTGTAATAATCTTGCCAGCTGTTTGCTTCAAGTTATTATACCTTTTATATGAAACTTCCGATGCTATTTCTGGGAATAATAGTTCATCTGGGCCACCACAGCAGGATGTAAGGTTTTCCGGCTCATTTAGTTTAACATTAGCAGATTTTTTAAGTATATCAAGGGCCCTGTAATTATTTTTATGAAGTACAATATGGCATGGCTGCTGCACAGTTATTTCCTCACTGGTTTTTTCAAAGTTCATGTTAATTAAATCTGTATAATAATAAATTTCAAGGTCATAATTTTTTATGTATTCCGGATAAATATTTTTCATCAAATCATATGTATGCGGGTCTATGCATATTATTTTTTTAACATTCAATTTTTTAAGTTTATTATAAACATTATTTGCATATTTTTTAAATTCATTTATATAGCCAAGGTCATAAAGAAACATTCCTGGATAATCCTCATCTTCGCGAAGGTAATTAAATTTTACACCGGACATTTTTAACAACCTTACAATATTCCTTAAATTATTTTCCATTTTATTCTTCATATTAATGTCATAGAAATGCCTTGAGAGTTTTATTAAATCAGGATGCCTTGATATTAACCTTGAAAATGCATTAAATAGATTTCTATCAAAATATTTTCTTACATAATTTATGAATTTCGTATATGCCATAAGCTGGTACATATCACCTGTGAAAAGAATTGTATCTGACTCATCAAAATTTATTGATGATGCCCATTCTGCGGATTCCATATTTAATCCCAGGGGATTTCTGAATCTAAGTATTGTTTCCTTAATCATGTCCGCTATGTCCACCCTGTTACCATTAATATGCTTCTCTGCAATTTCCTCCTTCATTAAATGGCTTAACTCTCCAGCGTTAACGCCTGCAGGGCACACCTGAAGGCAGGCAAAGCAGTCAAGGCATGAATAAAAGGAATCTGAAATTTGGAGCTCTTCCCCTGTATTTATTGCAAACTGTGCAAGAATGATCCTTCCCCTGGCACCCTTTATTGAATTGTAACCTGCTGCAGGAAGTGTTGGGCATACAGATTCACAGAAACCACATTTTATGCATTCATCAGTAATTTTTAGAATCTGATTTTTAGTCATAAAATATCTTACCCCTGTTCATTATATTCTCCGGGTCAAATACTGCCTTAATCCTCTTCATTAATTCCAGTGAATAAAGGGAATTTCTTTCCTTATACTCCTCGTATAGAAGTTTATTTTTTTCAGTACCTATCCCATGTTCTGCTGATACACATCCCTTATGCCTTATGGCTGCCATGGCAATTTCCATCTGTAATTTTTCAACCTTTTCAAGTCCGGTTTTTGTGTTATCTGCAAATATATTTGCATGTATATTGCCATCCCCAATATGACCAAAAAGGCTTACATTTATCTTCATTTTGTCCACAGCATTTTTAATCTCCTTCAGTGTGGCAGGCAGTTCTGAGGCGGGAACTATGACATCGCCTATTATTACTATTTCATTTTTCTTCTCACGCTGGTTGAGCAGTGCTGAATAGGCACCCTTTCTGGCCTTATATATTTCATCCATTGTTTTTTGATCCATTATTGTTAAAACATCCTTTGTGTAATTTTTGATAATTTTTTCCACATTTTCAATTTTTCCTTTAAGGGAGGCCTCAGTTGAATCGATATCAACCATTAGCATGAACTGTGTGTAGTCCGGTATTTTTATGTTTAACTTATCCCTTATGGAATTAATGGTTTTTAAATCCATAAATTCGGCAATTAATGGCGTAATACCCGCATTCTTTACAGCGCTAAGGGCGGAACCAACATCATAAATATCATTGTAAAATGACAGTATTCTGCCATATTTTTCAGGAAGTGGCTCAATTTTTAATATAGCCTCTGTTAGAACACCGAGAGTGCCCTCGCTGCCTATAATAAGTGCAGTAAGATCATATCCAGCACTCCTTTTTAATGTATATTCTCCAGTTCTTATAATTTCACCCGTGGCCGTCACAAATTCAGTGCCAAGAACCCATTCCTTTGTTGCACCGTATCTTACTGCCCTGAGCCCACCGGCATTGGTTGAAATGGTGCCACCAACAGTTGATGCCTTTGAACTGGCGGGATCAGGTGGATAGAAAAATCCGTATTTGTTTAAATATTCATTTAGGTTATCAAGCCTTACCCCTGGCTGGCATACAACATATCTGCTTGCTATGTTTAATTCCAGTATTTTATCCATCTTCATGGTATTTATTATAATGCCATTATAATTGGTGACACTTGATCCTGTTAGTGATGTTCCACCACTTCTAACCGTTACATCAATTTTATATTTAGTACATAATTTTAATACTCTAGAAATCTGATCTGAATTCTCAGGTATAATTACAAGCTCTGGTATCCTTCCGGGCATATAAGAGGCGTCATTTTTATAGGGTATTTTTTCCTCAAGGTTCTGGAGAACATTATTTTCTCCTGCCGCCTGCCTAATTTCATTTAAAATGTCATTATTTATATTCATTACAATGATAATATTTTTATATTTATAAACTTGA
>NZ_LKBH01000137.1:0-3233 GCF_001402935.1 Acidiplasma cupricumulans
ATTGGTTATCTATTTTAAAAAATCTATTGGGTTTTTTTAATATTTTGTCTTGATATTATAAAGCTTGAAAATGAAAGTGCCACAATTAAAACTGAAATTGATATAATCTCATTAAATTCTATTGCGGAAGAAAATTTGGCCTGAAAAATTATTAATAATATTTCCCTTGCTGAAAACGAGATGGCTGCATTTAAGATATACTGTACTGTTTTGCCTGTACCATCAAAAAAGTCTGATACACTTTCATATATCTCAAAAATAACAACCGCTAAAAGGGAATTTTCAACTATTATATCTATGAATGTATATAAAATGTTCTCCCCGCTGCCTTTATAATACAAAACACTGTTATATATTGCAATGATCATGTAAACTATTACAGCAATAAATGCCGCCAGAAGAAGAATTTTTAACAAAACTGTAATCGCATTAATAAGCTTTTTATCCAGATTTTCAAATCTATAGTTCATGTAAAATTGCATCATATAGATTTATTTAATTATTTTTCTAAATCAATTTAGTAAAAATATGTAGGGAATTTTTAATTGAAAAATTCTAAATTCTTAAAAGGTATTAACAATAATGAATTCTGAGGAATTATTTAAGGAGGCACAAACCTTATTTCCAATGGGTGTCAATTCACCGGTGCGTTACTATAAGCCAGTCCCTGTAATATTTAAACATGGATATGGGTCCAAAATTTATGATGTTGAAAATCACGAATATATTGACTATTCCCTTGCATTTGGCCCCATGATACTTGGCCATGCCAATAAAACTGTAGCAGAAAAGATAAAAAATCAGGTGGATTCAGGCATACTTTTTGGCTCACTTACCGAAAATGAGGTAAAGCTTGGAGAGATTATACGGAATGCGGTAGGATCGATAAAAATGATGAGGTTTACCAACTCTGGAACAGAGGCAACAATGCATGCTATAAGGCTTGCCAGGGGGTTTACCGGCAGAAAGCTTATAGTAAAGATGGAGGGTGGATATCATGGTGCACATGATTATGCATTGATTAAATCTGGAAGTGGAAATATAACATTCGGCGTCCCATCATCTGCCGGCGTTCCAGAAGAGGTTTCAAAGACTGTTCTGGTTGGACAGTATAACGACATTGAAAGTATAGAGACATTATTTAAACAGTACGGCAATGATATAGCATGTGTTATAACAGAACCTGTACTTGGAAACATAGGCGTTGTAAGTCCAAAAAATGACTTTTTAAAATCTCTCAGGGAAATCACAGAAAAATATTCTTCCCTTTTGATTTTTGATGAGGTTATTACTGGATTCAGATTCGCCTTTAAGGGTTATCAGGACATTATTGGCATAAAACCTGATCTTACAACCATGGGTAAAATTATAGGTGGTGGAGCCCCAATAGGTCTTTTCGGAGGCCGTGAGGACATCATGGAAAAGATCAGCCCAAGCGGGGATGTCTATGAGGCTGGAACATTTTCAGGAAATCCATTATCAACCGCTGCAGGGATAGCCACACTGGAAATTTTAAGAAATAAGGATTATAACTACATTAATAACTATGCCAGCATGCTGGGAAAGGCTCTGGAAGAAATTACATCAGAACTGCATATGGATGTCCAAATAAATGTTGCATATTCAATGCTCCAAATGTTTTTCAATAAAACTCCTGTTGTTGATTACAGAACTGCCATTTCATCAGATGCAAATAAGTTTAGGAGGCTCTTTATGGAATTATTAAAACTTGGCATATATGTACCCCCAAGCCAATTTGAAACACAGTTCATAAGCTTTGCACATACAGATTCAGATCTAAATAAAACTGTGGATGCATACACAAAGGCCCTGGAAAGCATTAGAGATTAATATAAGTGATATATAAACAAATTATGGCTAAATTTTTTAGTTATTAAAATTTTTCATTTACCAACTAATTTATATAATTTCAAATTATTAAGATTAGACACGTATGTCCCTAATAGACCTAGTTTCCTGGAATTATAAGGATACACCAGAAGAGTTTAATAAACAGGTTAGAAATGGGTACGAATATTTTGAGGATTTAATGATTAAAAATTCAATAGATAACTTTGTAATTCTAATAACATGTAACAGAATAGAGATATATTTTGAAAATAAGTTGCAAAAAGAAATACCTGCTGATGGTGCAATAAAACTTTCGTATCCAGAATCGGTTTTTCATTTATTTAATGTATCCTCCGGTCTTGAATCAATGGTTGTTGGTGAAAATGATATACTAAGGCAGATTAAGGACGCAGCAGATTTATCAAGAAAAAGGATGCATATGAGCAAGATTTTGGATTTTACATTTCAGAAGGCACTATCTATTGGAAAGCTTGTAAGAACCCAAACGAATATAGCACATGGAAAAACCTCAATGGCAGCCATTGCCACCGATATTATAGAAAATAAATATAATTCTTATCATAATTTATGTATAATAGGTACTGGCAAAATGGCAGAATCACTTTTAAATTATTTAAAGGGTAATAATGGTATTAAAATAACAGTTGCTGGAAGAAATATAGAGCATGCAAAAGATCTTGCCATAAGATATGGATGTTATTATTCAGATTTAAGCGATATAAATGGTATTGTAAATAAAAATGATATTATAATCACGGCCACATCATCAAAAAAATACATAATAGATTCTGGGATTCTGGCAGGAATTAATGATAAAAGAATCTTAATTGATCTTTCAAACCCCCCCAATATAGAAAAAATTGGCAGGAAAAATATCGAAATTTATTCATTTGAAGATATTGGGAAAATATCTGAAGAAACCAGAAAACAGAGGGACATAGAGATAAGAAAGGCAAGAAGTATAATAGAAGATGAATTTAAATTATATGAGTATAAAATTAACCAGATAAGATCAGATGATATAATAGCAATATTTTATAAATTTGCTGAAAAAGTAAAGGAAGATGAAGTAAATGAACTTACAAAAAAGGTTGACCTTAACGAGGTTCAGTTAAAATACATTAATTTGATGATGAATTCATTTACAAATAAGATATTATCACCATACACAAACAGCGTTAAAACATTTATTAAAAATAATGAAAGGTATTCATATATACTCAATGAGTATGAAAAAATGCTTAATGAACGCCTTGGCAGCAATTTAAAAAAGTTATTGGAGGAAAATAGGGTATATTCCATTTAATGGAAGCATGGTAAGGCACAGAATGTATAACAACAACATTGAAATAGAAAGATTT
>NZ_LKBH01000138.1:0-3173 GCF_001402935.1 Acidiplasma cupricumulans
ATAAATAATATATTTTAATTACACAGTAATGAAGTTCAATTACAAATTAATAATAATATTATTATTTTTCCTGCTTTCCGCATATGCAATGTATTCAATTACATTTGTTTTGGTACCTGTATCACTGTACTTCCATGTTCCTGTTTCAGTTGTGACACTTGCAATTACGCTTTCATGGATAGGTGGTGCCATAGGTGGTTTCATATTTGGTATGGTTGCCGATAAAATAGGCAGAAAAAGGGCAATAATTATATCGGTCATTATTTATTCACTGGGTACCATTTTTGCAGGTCTTATTAACAGTGTTTATGAACTTTATTTTTTATGGTTTCTCGTTGGAATGGGGGTTAACGGTGAGAATGGAATAAGCTATGCACTTGTCTCAGAGTTCGAAAATACCATGCACAGGGGAATGACAGGGGGGTTCATGCAGGGCTTATACGCCATAGGGTCCCTTCTCGGTGCCTTTTCTGCATATATAATTATAGAGGTGCTTTCATTGAATTTCAGGATATTTTTCATCGTCATAGGTGTAATAAGCATTATATCATTAATATTATACAATAAAATACCTGAATCGTCAATATGGTTAAAATATAAAAATTCAAGCAATGGGAATTACAAAATAGAAATAGGTAAAATATTTACTGGCCGGGTCCGTAATATAACAATTTTTGGTTCATTGATTTCCCTGGGGTCATTTCTTTTCATAATACCATTGTTCAGCCTTGCCCCAACAGAACTTGAAAACCTTAATGTATACAATTATTATTTTATTATAATAATAGGAACATTTGCAGCAACCATATTTTACACATTTTCAGGTTACATGTATGAGCGCAAAAATGCAAAGGATGTAATGTACCCATTTGCAGCCGCATCATTAATATTTTCATTAATTTTTATACTAATAAACGCACACGGTGGATTAAGGTTTCTAAACGAGTTATTTTTAATACTTTTATTTATGTCATCGGCCTTTTTTTCCTTTTTTGGAATATGGATAAGCAGCCTTTACCCACCCAATATAAGAGCATCCGGTGCCAATTTTACACTTCTGGTGGGCAGGTTTTTTGGCGGGGGCTTTGGACCAATAATTACAGTAATCCTTGGGAAAAATCTCGGAGTAAATATGGGAATTGTGTTATTTATTTCATCCATTATTGTCCTGGTTGGACTTGTCTTTATCAGACCGGGTTCAATGGAAAAAATTAACAATACATAAATTTAATAACATTTTTAGGCATATATATTTATGGAAATGGATGAAATAGATATAGATATACCGGAAAATACCAATATAATACTGGGCTACTCACACTTTATAAAAACTGTTGAGGATCTTAATGAGATTATAAAAACAACGGTGCCACAGAGTTCTTATGCAATAGTTTTTTCGGAGGCATCAGGTGAGAGATTAATAAGATATGAGGGTAATGATGAGTTTCTAATAAATCTGGGCATTGAGAATATAAGGAAGATTTCTGCAGGGCATACATTCCTAATATATCTGAAAAATGCATATCCCATAAATGTTTTAAACGCCATCAAATTATGCCAGGAGGTTGGCACCATATATGCCGCAACTGCCAATCCATTAAAGGTTATAATTGCCAGAACCGATAATGGCAACGCTGTACTTGGTGTTTCTGATGGGTACTCTCCACTGGGTGTCGAGGATGAGGCTGCAAAAAAGAAGAGGCATAAATTATTAAGGGATATAGGTTATAAATCTTAATTTTTTTATCTTATAAAGCAATTATGCAACTGGGCCCGTGGTGTAATGGATTATCATATAGGCCTCCGGAGCCTATAATCCGGGTTCGAATCCCGGCGGGCTCAATACACATTGTTTTTGAAATTATTTAAACCAAACAATATGTAAACCCAATTTAAAATTTTATTATGCGTAATCCAATAAGCACTGCTATGGTTATTGAAAGTATGGCAGTAATTAATGATAGATACCCATAAATTCTCTGCTCCTCATTTATTTTTATTCCTATAATATTCAGCCTCTCTTCCAGATTTAAATATAAATCCCTAACACCATTGGAAATCTCAAGCAAATTCAACTCATTTCCAATATGTATCATAGTCTTAACAACATTGTAAACATTATATTCATCCAGTACCTCTGGGGCATGTTTTAAAACTTCCCTGTATCTACGGCCATAAATGAATTTTGAATAGCTGTCTATTACAAGTTTAAGATATTCCACAATATGGCTTATAATCAGTCCACCACCGGGCAGATACTGATTTAGTGATTGTCCAGCTGAAAGCCTGACAACGATGTTATGGAAAAAATATACCGTAGAATTCCCCTCATAATATGTATACATGCTGGCGGTGATTTTTTTAACGAAAAATCTATCAAAACCCTGCCTACTTATTTTAAACCTTATATTATCCTTTTCATCACCATCAATTGATAAAAAACCGGTATTTATATAAAAAAACTCAAGTAAAAATCTTACCATTGTACACGTTTTATTTCTTTCATCCTCAGTGGTATAATCATGACTGCTGTAACTAATGAACCTGTTTATTGGATCTGGTGAGATAATATTAAAAAGTACCGGATTTATTGAAATATCTGCCACGGTGTGATATCCAAGGGTATAAACATCGCCAAATGGATTATCATTTATAGCTCTGTTAAATCTGTCCAAAAACTGATGCTGTATTAAATAAATTCCAAGGTTTTTTATATTTGCCTCGTTTTTATATTCCTTAGAAAAATTATACAATAAACCAAAATTTTTCCCCAAGGCCACAATGTCATTTTCTGGAGATGCAACACGGCGGAATTTGAATTTCAATAAGCTGTAATCTCCAGTTGGAATTAATATTGAATGGATTGTAACCACAGGATCAAATTTTATTTTAGAACCTTTTATGTTATAAATTTTTAAAAAAAAATATACTTCTATGTTATATGTCCCAACATCATTCATTTCATCCTTTTCTAATAAATGCACGTTTTCAAAATATCCGGCCTTAAATGTGTAAAGTTTCCCCGCCTCCAAACTGGAAAGAAGCTGGTTTTTTCTTTTTAAAATGTCCATTAGAATTTTTGAATCATTATCATTGGATGTAAAGTCAAATACTGTATTATTATTTTTATAATCATGTAAATTTATAATTTTTTTATTTATAAGATCGGAAGA
>NZ_LKBH01000139.1:0-17673 GCF_001402935.1 Acidiplasma cupricumulans
AAATATCAAAAACTTTGCTTCCAGATAAAAATATTAATATAGTTCTATTAATTTATTTTAAGCTTCCATCTCTGTTGCCAGCTTTTCAAGTTTTTTGTTTTTTCTTATCATGAACGTAAGGGCTATTGCGATTATGACCATAAAGGTATCAAATAAATAGGAAATTTTCCAGTTTATGGCTGCAGCAATATCAAGCATAATTGTGGGACCAAAGGCCAGTGCAAGTGCTATGAAACTGAACTGAATCCCTAGAACCCTACCAAGAACAGCCTTTCCAAAGTAATCTGCTGTGTATGAGAAAAATGGCGGGAAATATAGCAGTATTGAAAAAAATCCTATTGCAGTTACCGGCAGTAATATATACGGTGATATACCGGGATTAACAAATATTAATGGAACTGTGGCAATGGTGCTTACAACCACACCGATTTTCATAATTAGCAATTTTGGATACTTTAGTGTTAACAGTCCGGAAACTATGGCACCAAGAAAGCCGGCAAAATAGGTAATTGTTGTATAAAGCCCAAGAATGCTGTTTGAGTATAACAGATAATCTGAAAAGTATGTAGGAAGCACCTCGGAATAACTTGCCCAGACAAGATTCATTATGCCTATTCCTATTATTAATCCAAGACTGTCCCTGCTGCTAAATATATATTTAAATGCATCTGATATTTTAACTGAATTTGAACTTTTAATATTTTTGTTTATTTTATCCAATGATTTATGGGATTTATACGCTTCCTCAAGTTCCCCTTCCTTTATAATTCCTGATGATAATTCATCAGAATATATTATTTTTAATTCATCCATTGTTATAAATCTTGATTCCTCCGGCCTGTCATAAACAAATAAGACCCATACTATTAAAAGGGGAATTGAAAATACAGCAAAAAGCAGAAAAACCTCATGGAAATTTCCGTGGAAAAATAAAAGGAGTGGTATGGCCACTGCAGGGGCTAAAAATGTGAAAAATGGTGATGCTGAATTTGTGATTCCAGCCCCAAGCCCCCTCTCGTGTTTTCCAAACCAGTTTCCTGTTAATTTATAAACAACAGTGTTGGTGAATGATTCAAAGATTCCGAATATTATAATTGCAGCTGCAAGCTGGGAAAAATTCCTGGAAAGGCCAACACCAATGGTTACAACAGTGAATGCAATCAATGGAAATAATCCGCCGTATCTGGCACCTATCTTATCAACTATGATCCCACCAAATAATCCCATGATTATCCCAGGCCCGCCTGAGAATATACCGAGCAGGAGTGCCTCCTGTTCAAGGCTTAAATTTAATTCCTTTCTTATTGTCGGCATTAAAACTGCAGTTTTAATCAGCTCAAAAAGCAGAAAACCAAAAAGCAAAAATGTCAGTATATCAATTATCCATCTCTGGCCTTTCATTTAAGCATATAAACCATGTGAATAAAAATATTGTTATTAAGAAATTAAAATAATGACAAAATAATTATAAGTAGTTTAATTATATGATTCAATGAATAATAAAATTGGCGGCGGTATAAACTTCATATTAAGGAAACCGGTAATAATTTTATACGCTGTCGCATCAATATTTACAATATTATTTTCATATTATTCAATTTTAAAAGCCTATAATTTTCAGGCCTATGCATGGGACCTTGGTCTTTACTCACAGGTATTTTATTCTGTTCTTAAGGGTAAATTCTTTTATACATCACTTCTGGGCTCAAGTTACCTTGCGGAGCATTTTTCACCATTTATATTCCTAATAGAAATACCATTTTATTTTTTTCCATCAGAATACACACTTTTAATAATTCAATCAATATTTCTCAGCTTTTCAATTATTCCCCTTTATTATATAACAGATGAAATTTTAACCCGGCTTGAGAATGGTTCAAAGAATAAAAGAATAAAGTGCAGCACACTTAAATTTATTTCATTTATAATGCCCGTTGCATTTATATTGTCTCCGCTTACAGAGAGCCCTGTATACTTTGATTTTCATCTTATGGTATTTATTCCATTCTTCTATTTTATGGCACTTTATTACCTTTTAAAGGCCAAAAGAGTACTATATTACATATTTCTCGCCCTGATAATATCCCTGCATTCAAATTTTATTTTCATAGCAATGATGATTATACTTATGGAAATTATTTTAAATAAAAGGGGAATAGTTACCAGGCCCAGGAAACTTAGCAATGGCATGTATTTTGGCATATCATTTGCAGTACTATTTTCCTATTATATACTAGCCGGATTCCTGAAATCCTATATTGGGCATATACCTGAGGCAACATACCTTATTATAGGCGGTTCAGGCAGCGTTTCAAGGAGCCTAACCGGATTTTTAACAGTGCTGTTTTATAATCCAGAAAAAATAATATCAGTTCTTGTTGCGAATTATGATATAAAAATACTGTTTCTTATACTAGGATTCCTGGCTGTTGATTTTCTTTTTATAGAATATCCAGCAGGGCTGCTACCCGCACTTCCATATTTTGCATATGCAATGCTTTCAACATATATACCATATTATTTCATAGGCTTTCAGTATTCAATGATGTTTATACCATTTGTTTTTATTGCCGGTATTTTTGGAATATATGTAATATTAGAAAAAATTGATATTTCCCCAAACTTTAAAAAAATTAAAAAATATTTTAAGAATTCAATGCTGGTAATAGTATTATTTAGCATAATTGGATTTGCCATACTGAGCCCGCTATCACCAGCATCCATGGAGCCCGCAAACATTGGTTATTTCAGTGGAAATAATAAAAACATCAATGTGGCCAAAATAAATTTTATGCATGAAATAAAGGGCATAATTAATAATAATTCATCATTAATAACAGGAAATAATATCTTCCCTGAATTTTACAAAAATTACAATGCAACCGCATTCCCTGATGCAACAATTTCCGAAAAGGTTCCATACTATAAATACCTTATAGCAGATTTCTCGGATTCACAGACATATGTAAAAAATTCACAGAATATAAGCCTTGCTGAACTGGCACAGGAATACATATCAAGTGGCTTATATGGGATACTGGCAGAGGGTTACGGCATTATGGTTTTGAAATTAAATTATACTGGAAGTCCGGAATTATATGTTCCATCAAACAATAATTACAGTTATAATTATTTTCAGACAGTTAATGGCATCTCGGAGGGGCCTTTTATAAATAAAAATACATCATATTTTGGTAAGCTGGATGATAATGCATTAAACATCTATGATTCAAATAAAACATATCTTCTTCCGGGGAATTATAGCATTACATTTACATTAAACAGCACAGTGGAGAAAAACACGACATTTATAATAAAATTTAACTCCGGGAAATGCGTTGTTTTAAACAAAACAGTAAATAATGATTTAAACCGGGATTATATAACATTTTCAATAAATGTTAAAAATTTTTACAGCAATGTTATTTATATTGCATACCTTAAAAATCAGGATGTAAATATTAAAAATATAAAAATAACACAGCTAAACGCCTAAAATTATTATAATGTATATTCATCACCGGGGTTAAGTATAACAACCTTTGTATATTTATCAGAAAGTTCCTTGAATTTTTTTGGGTCCGCATCTATTGCAGGAAATGTACCGTAATGCATTGGGAATGTAATTTTTGCACCAATGAGTTCTGCAGCCCTTGCCGCCTCCATCGGTCCCATAGTGTAGAATCCACCTATTGGAAGCATTGCAATATCAGGATGGTAAAATTCTTTTATGTACTTCATATCACCAAAAAAGGCAGTATCCCCTGCATGATATATTGTCACACCATTCTTTCTAATTATAAATCCGGATTCATTTCCACTGTGCACGGCATTTACCATGCCAATGGATATGTCCCCAAGATCACTTAAGGATCCCTTATTCATTCCAATAATATTTTCATCAGGGAATCCATCCTTATCAGGATACATTGTTAGTTCGTATATTCCTATAACCTTTGCATTGTTGTTCCTTGCAATTTTGAAGGCATCATTTATATGGTCGAAATGATTATGCGTAACAAGCACATATTTTACGTCCTTAATTTCATCAGCGCGCACAGGCGCCTTTGGATTCCCTGTTAAAAACGGGTCTATTATTATTCTAAGATCTCCAAAATCTATAAGCCAGCATGCATGACTTAACCATTTTATTTTTATCATAAAAACAATAATTCAAATTAATACAAAAAATTATTTATGTAATTTTACAAGTTTTAATTATGATTTACAATTAGGTCGCCAGCCCATTATTTTTGGTTTAATCTAAATCTATGCCAGAAATAAGTGTTAAAAATAGCTGAATTTTTCTATTATTTAAAATAATCACTTCATATGATTTGAAATTACATAAAAAAACCAAAATGCATAAATTTTTAATATGATGTTATATTTCGTTGCAAAAAATAAATTTATATACACATCGTGTGTATGATTAACATGGCAGTTTATGGTTTAAATAAACAGAGATGGTTTCAGGTAATTTCGGCATATTCAGGATGGTTAATGGATGGCTATACAACAATTGCATATGCACTTGTTGCGGTTACAGTTTCAACTGTGTTTTTCCCAAGCACCATTGGCATATACGGGCTTATTGCCACATTTGGCGGGCTTGCCGTTGAGGAAATAGCAAGGCCTGTGGGTTCTGTGGCACTTGGAAATTTTTTGGGGGATAGAATAGGAAGAAAAAACATGTTAACAATAACAATAGTCGGTTTTTCAGTTTTTGCTGCATCAAAGGGACTCCTGCCATCTTATAAATCAATAGGCATACTTGCACCCGTTTTGCTTTATATTATTCTGTTTATAGAGGGGACATTTGCAGGGGCGGAATACGGTGGTGGCACCACGCTTTCAATGGAGGACATACCTGCAGCAAAAAGGGCACCAATAGGAGCTTTTGTTCAGAGTGGTTATGGAACTGGATTTTTTATAGTTTCCTTTGTTTTTGCAGCGCTTTCATCATATTATGGCAAAACAGAATTTGCAATAATAGGCTGGAGGGTTTTATTTTATACAACAATTATCCCTGGGATGCTAACCCTAATAATAAGGTATATAACATCTGAAACAACTGTTTTTGATGATATGAAAAAAAATAAGGAGGTTTTAAGGGAGCCGGTTGTTGGACTTTTCAAAAAGGGTGGTAAACCACTAATATTCGCACTAATTTTTACCTCCGGTCTATTATTCATAAATACCGTTACATTTTCATTTTATCCGGCCCTTTTATCAATACTTAATCCTGCAATGAGCAATACAAAGGTTGGAACATATAATGCACTGATTAATCTTGTATCATTATTTGGTGTTTGGATTGGCGGGATTACAGCGCTCTTAATAGTTGGAAGGAAAAAAAGCATACTTGTATATTCATTAATTTTCATCATTTTAACATACCCAATTGCATTCCTTGCGTTTAGGGGCGGTGCAATAAATGATTTAATAGCATTCAGTGTACAGGCCTTCTTTGAGGCAATGATATTCTCAACGCTTCCCGCATTTCTGGCAGAGTCCTTTGGCAAGCAGTTCAGGACCACAGGGGTGGGATTTGCCTACAATGGTGGTGCCGTCTTTGGTGGATTTGCAATAAGCATAGTACTCTTCTTTTCAACCTTTATGCACAGTTTATTTGCTGCATGGACACTCTGGCTATTCCTTGCTGAATTAATCATGGTTTCAGGCATGCTGCTCTCCGCAGAAACATTTAGGCATGGGGCACCTGATAGAATTGCAGACTAAAATTATGGAAATGGGCATAGATGGATTTAGCATATGCGGTTACACTGACATTAACAGGAATTCCGGAATGACAATGCTTCTGTGCGACAGGCCAAACACATCAGGAATTTTTCAATCAGGTGGTTCCCCGGCAAGCCATGAAATCTCGCTGCTTAACTCAAACCACAGGCCGGACTACTCCATTGATGGGATATTAATGACAGGCAGAAGCGTATTTGGCCTTGCACTTATATCTGAGGTATACCGTTATTTAAGGAACATTAATGCTGGTTCCAGGCTTGATGATAATTACATTCCAATTGTTCCCGCTGCAGCCATATACGACCTTGATGTCAATGGAGAAATTCCTGACCGTGAATGGATTGAAAGGGCATTTAAAACCATTGGAAAAAATATACCAGTTGGCCCATTTTGGGGAGGCACAGGTGCAACAGTGAGCAAGTACAGCAATGGAAGGCGGATTAGGTCTGGACAGGGTTATTATGAAATTTCACTAAATAATGTCAGGGTCGGCGTCTATGTTATATTAAATAGCCTTGGCGACGTTTATGACCTAAATGGCCGGAACCTAACAAATAAAAATATTGGGTCTCTTAATAAATTAAAAGAGAAAATTATTGAAGGAACAATATGGAATGAATTTACAAGAGATTTTAAATTTAATACAACCATTTCGGCTGTTATAACAAATGCAATAATATCTCACAGTGAGGCAAATTATATAGCAGAGGCTGCAAATTTTGGTCTTGCCTCAAGAATATGGCCATACAGTACCTCACTAGATGGCGATACCGTGTTTTGTGTATCATCATGCAAATATACTGAACAAGTTGACAAAATTGCAGAAATGGCCAGAATGGCCGCAGAATTGGCTGTTCTTTCAATATTTTTTTAGGGCCTAATTGTAGATTATTAAGAAGACATCATGGCATCAGAACTTTTTTAATGATATTCTGCAATGATTATATTTTGTGTTTAAATAAAAAATAATTAATACATTATTGGTTTATTATCATCATGGATGTAATGGTTTTGAATGGGGATGGCATTGGACCGGAGATTATGAACGCGGCAATTAAAATAATAAATAAACTGCATGAGAATTTTGGATTAAATATAAATCCTGTTGAATATGACATTGGTGCAGTAACACTTGATAATGGTAAATGGGACCTTGATCATATACTGGATGAGGCACGTAAGTATAAGGCAATATTAAAGGCGCCAATGGGAGATCCAAAGCTGAGGAATACTGGTGGAACAGAGAAGGCACTTGACGTTATTTTATCACTTAGATTTGACCTGGACCTGTATGCAAATGTCAGGCCGGTCAGGCTTTTACCAGGTGTTGAATCACCATTAAAGTCTTATAATAATCCGGATTCAATAAATTATACGATTATAAGGGAAAACAGCGAGGGCCTTTACTCAAGCCATTTTGGCGGCCTTGTGCTCAGGGATGAACTGGCCATAGATAACCAAACAATAACCAGAAAGGGCACTGAAAGGATATCAAGATTTGCATTTGAGCTTGCCAAAAAAACAAAGGGTTCCCCAAAAGATGGGAAAAAATCAGTTGTTTGTGTTGATAAAAGCAATGTGCTAAGATCCTTTGCGTTCTTCAGAAAGATTTTTTCTGAGGTTTCATCCAGATATGATGAAATCGTTGCGAAATATATGTATGCAGATGCCATGGCCCAGCACATGATAATAAGGCCTGATGAACTAAATGTCATTGTTACAGAGAATATGTTTGGTGATGTGCTTTCAGATCTTGGTGCGGCCACAGTTGGGGGGCTTGGATTTGCATACAGCGGTAATATATCTGATAATATGGGGATGTTCGAACCTGTCCATGGAAGTGCTCCGGATATAGCAGGAAGGAATATTGCAAATCCCACGGCCATGATTATGTCCACCTCCATGATGCTGGACTGGCTTGGATTTGGTAAATTTAGTAAGATTATTGAGGATTCACTATTCAATGCAATAAGGTCAGGTGTAAGGACACCGGATATGGGCGGCAATGCAACAACATCCTATTTTACTGAATCAATATTAAAAAATATGTAAAATTATTTATTTGGTTTAAATAAAAAACAATATATATAAATTATCATTATTTTTACAGAGGTATTTTTATGGATGATAACAAACTTTTCAGTGTAAGCGGTAATACAGCACTTGTCATCGGCGCCGCTAGCGGTATTGGCCTTGCAATATCTCGTCTTTACTCAGCTCTTGGCGGGAATGTCATGATGGCCGATTATGACATAAACAGGCTTTCTGGGGAGGCAAAAAAATTAATTGGCGAAAATAAAAAAGTTGAATTTATGCCTGTTGATATAAGGTCTGGTGAAAGCATACATGACCTTGTTGAAAGAACAGAAAAAAAATTTGGAAGAATAGATGCAGGCTTTATCACACCCGGAATAAATATAAGAAAAAAATTCCTGGATTATGCAGACGATGAGTTTCAAACAGTTATAAACCTTAATTTAAAGGGCAATTTCATGGCCATGCGGGAGATTGCGAAATCAATGATCGGTAAAAACGTTGCGGGGAGCATTGTGGTTCTCTCATCAATAAGAAGCATTGTTGTTGAGCCCGGACAGTCAGCATACGCTGCCACAAAGGCCGGCCTTGTACAGCTTGTCAGGGGCCTCTGCTCCGAGGTTGGGAAAAATAACATAAGGGTTAATGCCATAGCACCCGGGGTTGTGGACACACCATTGACACAGCAGATAAAAAAGGATCCGGACTGGTACAGGGCGTACAGTGAGAGAAGCGCACTTAACAGATGGGCATCCGTTGATGAAATAGCAGGCCCGGCAGTGTTCCTGACCATGCCTGCAGCATCATTTATAGATGGCACGGTAATATTCGTTGACGGGGGCTGGACTGCCATAGATGGAAGATTCGAGCCAAAATTATAGGTAATAATCATGGAAGATGTAATATCAAGACTTAAAAATAATGCAGATAACATAATGGATGATGCTGTAAATTTTCTTGGGCAAATGGTTGAAATACCCACAGAAAATCCCCCGGGATCTAATTATGAGGAATTTGCAAAGCTTTTTTCAGAAAAATTGAACTCAGAGGGGTACAGTTCAAGAATCATTGAGGTTCCAGAAAACCGGCTTCCAGAGTTGTGCCAGTTTGGAACAGGCCCAAGGCCATCAGTTATTGGCCTTAAGGGAAATGGAAAACTCAAAATTACCCTGAATGGCCATTATGATGTTGTTCCTGCCGGAACAGGATGGAAAACCGATCCATTCAAGCCTTTAATAAGCAATTCATATCTTTATGGCAGGGGGTCAAGTGATATGAAGGGTGGTCTGGCAATGCAAATTTATGCCATTAAGCTCTTGGAAAATACAGTTGGGCAGATATTTGATAAAATAAGCATCATGCAAACAGCAGTGCCTGACGAGGAAACAGTTGGAAATAAAAATGCAGGAATGTATTATTTAATGGAATCCAAAATAATCTCCCGGGAAAATACAGATTTTGTTATATTTACAGAGCCACTGGGCGTGGATAACATATGCTATGGCCACCGTGGTGCAATATTTATCACAGTAAAGGTCTTTGGCAGGAAAAGCCATGGGTCAATGGCATATCTGGGCAAGGATGCAATTTCAGGTGCAGTTGATCTGATAACACTTTTAAATAAGTATTCAAGGGACCTTGAGATGTCAAGAATTTCAAAATATAATATTATACCAGAGGGTTCAAAAAAACCTGGTATGGCAATTGGCTATTTAAGATGCGGTACATGGGCAAATACAATTGCAGATGAATGTGAGTTTTCAGTTTACAGAAGGTTAATACCTGAGGAAAACCTTAATGATGAAAGGGATAAATTATATGAATTGATAAAAAGCTTTGGAAGGAGCTCACGATATGACATTGAAATAAAGGAACATTATATAACTGACTCAATTCTGGAGGACAAAGATGGAAAATATTATAAACTATTTATAAAGGGTTTTGAAATGGCAAATGGAAAAAAGCCATCACTGGTACTATCACCGGGAACATTTGACATGAGGTTTACAAATCATTATGGAATTCCGTCGCTTAATTATGGCCCTGGCATACTTGAGGAATCACACATGAATGACGAGAAGATTTCCCTTGAGGATTTAAGGCAGGGCATTATAACACTGGCATCGGGAATATATTCAATGGCATACAATTATTAAAATTATTTTTAAAAAATCGTTATATGGTAATATCAAAATTGTATAAAATAAAATTTAACCATTCCCTGATTATGATAATATCACGTTAATTACAAATATGGTTTATATGAAATAACTTCAAATTCAATTTAATTTTAAAATAATATTTATAAAATGTTGGAATAATGTCCCATGTCTGTATTGGACCTTATTATGAGACATAATGCATACCGGAATTCTGTTATAAATATGCAGGCATCTGAAAATATGCTGAGCCCAAACGTGAAACTCGCAATGTCATCAGACCTTGGATCCAGATATTCATTGGAAATAAACGGTGATAATATATACGGTGGAACAAGATACATGGAGGAAATTTATACGGAGACCCATGAAAATATAAAAAAACTGTTTAAATCTGAATATGCCGAGGCCAGGCCACTATCAGGGCACATTGCTGCAGAAATATCCATACTTTCCATTTTAAATAAAAGAAAGATCATGGCAATACCTGAAGATAATGGCGGATATCCTGGATATTTTGGCGGAAATCTTGACCGCATACTGAACTTCAAATCTGTTCCGGTACCAATGGAGGGTTATAAAATAAATTATGATGGACTGGAAAATGTGGCATCCAGTGAAAAACCGGATGCAATTATACTGGGCCAGTCAGTTTTTATTAGGCATTATGACCTTAAAAGAATAAGAGAAATATGTGATAAATATGAAATAAAATTACTATATGATGCATCACACGTACTTGGGCTTATTGCAGGTGGCGCATTTCAGGATGATGCAATGAAATATTCAGATATTTTGTATGGTTCCACACATAAAACATTCTTTGGGCCGCAGGGTGGGATAATAATGACAAATGATAATAAATTATTTGATAAAATAGAGGAAAATTCAATTTTTAAAACATTCGATAATTTTAATTTATCAAGATTTGCCGGCCTTTCCATTGCAGTGGAAGAGATGCTTAAATTTGGTCAGGAATATGCCGGCAATGTTGTTAAAAACACCAGGAACCTGGCACACAGCATGGCAAAAAATGGAAACATGATCCAGCCCGGCACGGAGGATACAGAAACACACCAGATAATATTAAATGAAAATTATTTAAAAACCCATGGATTTAATTTTATAACATTTTCTGAAGAAATGGAAAAAAGCAAAATTATAATAGACAGGGTTGGCAGGGTTGGTACACAGGAAATAACAAGATATAATATAAGCTGCATGGATTTAATATCAGACATTTTTTATGGTATATCCAATAAATTAAATATGTCGAATGAAATTAACAATATAATAGATAAAATGAGTTTAAAATACTGGTGATAAAATGCAGGTTGAGGAATTAATGACAAGGGATCTTGTGACAATTGAAAAGGATGCGACAGTTTCTGAGGCAATTTCAAAAATGAATACAAATGACATCCAGCAGCTTCCAATAGTGGATAATAAAAAATATGTGGCAATGCTAACCTATAAAAATATACTTAGAAGGGGAAGCATTAAGACAAATTCCAAGGTTTATAATTTTTCAATCAATACCCCTGTTGTTGGGGAAAAGGCTGATGTAATAGAGGCTGTAAGGTTAATAAAGGAGAGCGGGCTTAATTCAATACCCGTTGTTGAAAAGGGCATTCTTAAGGGCATAATAACAAGAACAGATATTATAAAAAATCTTGAACAAATAATATCAAATGCAAAAAATATAAAAAATTTCGAAATAATGAATTCGGACGTTGTAACCGTTGAGGAAAACGAGGATATCGAGGTTGCGGCAGATAGAATAAGGCAGCTGGACGAGTATGAAATACCTGTAACAAAAAATGGAAAGCTTACCGGCATCTTAAGGGCCAGGGAAATAATCAATTACGCAGTTATGGATAAGGAAAAAATCACCTATGGTGAATACACATCGGGAAAATCAAAGGTTGAGGTTGTTGTGTCATCACTTATGGATTCACCGGTTTATGTTGATGAGGATTCAAATGTGCTTGATACTGTAAATGTACTTCTTAAAAATGGCCTTCATATAGTTCCGGTTGTGGATAAAAACATGAAGGTTACAGGGATCATAGGCATATCTGATATAATCAATATAATTGAAACCGGATCAGAGGAGGGTTTCTTTATAGAGGTTTCTGGCCTTGACCAGGATGACCGCGATCTATATGATATAACATATTTTATGGCAGACAAGTTCATTAAAAATGTGTGCAGGATAATTGGAAACACAGGTAAATTAATATTCAACATTAGGAAATACAAAACAGAGGGCAGGGGAAAATACTCTGTTAGAACAAAATTAATCACGCCAAAGATGACAATGGAAAGGGATGACGCTGACTACAATTACGGAAAATGCATAAGCAGAATTTTAAAAAATTATGAATCAACAATAAAAGAAAAATGATTTTATGGAATTTGCAGATAAAATTTTAAGTTATTTGGAAAGGCAATCCGAATACTGTGAGGTAAGATTTATACAATCCAGTGAGAATTATTACCATTATAATAATGGCAAGTATACAGGGTCCGGCCTTTCTGAGGATTCTGGATATGCTGTAAGGGTTCAAAACGGATCAATATCCATGGGGTTTTTTAATGATGACAATTTTGATGCCATAAGGGATAAACTTGATGCTGTAATAAAAAAATCCAGATTAAAGGGAAAGAACAAAATTGACCAGGGTGGTGGCACAAGGGATGCATGGAGCGAAAATGGAAAAAAAGCAGTTACAGATTTCCCGGATTCTGAAAAAATTGATATTTTAAAATCCGCAGATGCCTTAATGGATAATGCCGGTGCCAGCCTAAGAATGAACGCCCTTCATGATAGGCAAATAAAACAATTTTATATTAATTCATCGGGAACAGAGATTAATTCAGAATACTCAAGGATATACTATGTATACAATGCTGGAGTCTACGATTCAGGATCATTTGAGGAGACATATAATGAATTTGGCTATACCGGCGGATATGAGAATCTACTTGAACTAAATCTGGAAGATATAATAAAAAATGATATTAAGTCAATTCAGGGTGCAATAAGGTCCCACAGGCCGGAGCCAGGCAAGTACGATGTTGTAATAGGGCCGGATATAAGCGGTATAGCCGCACATGAGTCTGCCGGCCATCCCATGGAATATGACCGTATTTCAGGAAGGGAGTCCGCACAGGCAGGCGAATCATTTATAAGGCCTGATAATTATCCTCTAAAAATAGGAAGCAGTGCAGTGAATATCATAGACGATCCCAATGTTGCAAAAAGCTTCGGCTATTATAAATATGATGATGAGGGAATTAGGGCCAAAAAAAGGTATTTGTATAAAAACGGGTACACATCAGAATTTATTTTAAACAGGGAAAGTGCGGGATTAAACAATTCAAAGTCAAATGGCGGTGGCAGGTCCTCAGACTGGGATATGGAGCCACTTGCAAGAATGAGCACAACCTATCTTGAGCCTGGGGATTATACATTCGATGAATTAATAGAGGATATAAGGAATGGAATATACATAAAAAATTATACCGAATGGAATATAGATGATATAAGATTTAATGAAAAATATGTTGGCAGGGAGGCATATATAATAAAGAACGGCAAAATTATGGAACAGGTTAGAAGGCCTGTGATAGAAACAAACACAGTAAAATTTTATACATCCATGGATGCAGTAGGAAATGATTTAAAATTCAGTGCCGGCATATGCGGAAAGGGAGACCCCGAGCAGGGTGTTGATGTCTGGATGGGAGGTCCCCATGCAAGGCTCAGGAATATGTATATAAAGTGATTCCCATGGATATTTTATACATATCAGAAAGGCTTGCCGAAATCTGTGATGAGTATTCAATAATTGAATTAAGAGATGATACCGAGGAATTGAGGTTTTCAAATAACACCATGGACATATTTAACAGGTGGTTTGATTCAGGAATAAAGATATTTGCATCCAGGGGAAAGAAAATAGCAGAGGCATCATTTAATGCAATTAACCTAAACTATGATTATATAATAGACAGAATAAAACGGATGCTGTCAATAAGCCCTGATTACATTTCATATAATGGCATTAATCCTGAGAAAAATGATTATAATATGGAAATAACAAACTTTGAAAGGAGGGACATATACGATATTTCACAGCAGCTCATAGACGCATCATTAAAAAACGGTGCTGAAAGGTCTGCAGGTGTAATTTATCAATCATATGAAACGGTTCATGTTAAAACACCTTACAATGATGAAAAATTTTCAAGGCCCGGAATGGAGATTGTTTTGAGGTCCTTTAAGGGAAATTTATCAGGCCAGGAGAACTATCATTTTGGCCCCGGTTCAATTAAAAATATTGATCCCTACAGCATGGTAAATGCTGCAGTTCTTCCACTGCAGTCACAATATGATAATCTGGATATTCCTGAGGGGAAATATGATGTTATAATGTCCCCAAATGTAATTGGAAATCTTCTTTCATACAGCTCAGGTTTTTTCTCATTTTTTAACATAGAATCAGGAAGCAGCCCTTTTAAGAATATGCTGGACAAAAATGTAGCCTCAGGTTATGTTAATCTAAGCGATGAGCCCGCGAATATAAATGGCGTTGGTTTCAATCCTGTTGATGATGAGGGCACATTGACAAAGAATCTTGAAATAATAAAAAATGGTACACTTAAAACATACCTGCATTCATATACCACTGCCATGGAGGCCGGCACAAAAACCACAGGAAATGCCGGGATAATATATCCACATGCATGGCAGCTGCACATGCATGGTGGGAATAATAAATTTGATGATATAATTAATTCTGTTGACCATGGAATATTTATAAATAATGCATGGTACACAAGATTCCAGGACGAGGAGAATGGAATATTCTCAACGGTTCCAAGGGACGGTATATTTCTTATAAACAATGGAAAAATTAGCAAGGCCATTGGTGGAATAAGGATAAGTGATTCAATACCCAATATACTTAAAAATATTAAAAAGGTTTCATCCGAGGAAAAGTATGTAAAATGGTGGGATGAGATATCGCCATCAATCATGCCCTATGTTCTTGCTGAGGATGTTAACATTACAAAAGGGTTTTAATTTTCTTAAATTGAAATACCTAAATAATTTGCAAATAAAGTTTTATAGCAATAAACAATCCTAGTTTTATGCTTATTACATCAAGGGCATTTGTGGAAATATCCGTTATTATCATCCTGCTTCTGACAGCCGGACTTACCGCAGTTATTTTTATGAAGTACCAGAAAAATCATGGCCTGCACCTTTTGTACTGGGGACTGGGCCTTCTCGTCTTTGTTATTTCAGTATTCCTTGAGCTTTTAATGGCTGCGGGGATATTCTCCAGATTTTTAATAGATTTATACCTGTTTCTGGTTGCAATACTGGTTGATTTCCTTGCCATGGGGTCATTCGCACTCTTTGGGAATAAAAAATACCTTAATTATTATTATTTATATACAGGACTTGCATCCATATTTTTGCTTATTACACTGATAATATATCCGGTTGGGAAAATTATAATACACCATATTGTTTTTGGTCCACTCCCATTGATGGTTGTGGTTTCTTCATCGTTTGTAAGTTTTCCGGCAGCGTTTTTCATCATTTTAATAGCGGCATTAAGCTATAAAAAATCCAGAAACATAAAACTCCTGAGCATAATTGCTGGCGTCATTGTCGTAAGCATTGCCGGAACACTTTACATAGCGGCAATACCTGTATTTCTTTACTACGCTGAATTTATAGGTATTTTGCTTCTATGGATAGGGTTTAAATAAATGATATATGGTTATCAAAAATTAATAACCAGTATTAATTAAGATAATTTTAATTATATTAGGGCAATTAAAATTATTCTCATCTTTTTGGTAATAATGGCATTATTTTTCACATTATATGTTAAAAAAGGTATTTATCACCTGTTTTTAATCAGCCTTTCAGGACCCTCAATATTTATAAGTGAATCGCACAGTGACAGCACATCATTATCATAATCAATTTTCTTTACATACCTTTGAAAATAGAGATTACCTGCTGTGATAAAATCGTTATTTCCTGTCTTATTGCCAATGTAAATTAGAAGAATGCTGGCCATTGAATTGCCGATTGAATCCATTAAATACTTTGCATGAAACTGAGATGCTATATCATCCATGGATAAAATCCTGTCAATGGATTCATTAATAATGCTGTAGCATGAACTGGCAATTTCCCTGCCATCTTTAATTTCATTCACCATTTTATTAAAGTCCTGAAGCATTTTAATGTGTGCCTCCTTCCTCTTTATTGCCTCAAGCATATCAAGTGCCTGTATATTGCTTGCACCCTCCCATATGGGTGTTATTAAAGCCTCCCTGTGCCACCGTTCTATTGGAAACTCGGACAAAAATCCTATACCTCCATGAAGTTCAGTGGCCATCTCTGTAATAATTGATGATGACTCTGCTGTAATGTTTTTTACAATATGCGTCATTAACCTTGCATAATTATAATCACCATCATATGGTGGTTCAGATTTTATCGATTTATTAAAGAGGTCAATGGTTTTAAACGTCAGTGCAATGGAACCCTCCAAGAGTATCTCCATATCCAGCAAATCCCTTTTAATTCCAGGATGTTCAATTAGAAGTGATCCAAATGTTTTTCTCTTCATTGAATAATAATAGGCCTCTAAATAAGCCTTTCTTGCTATTCCGCATGCCGCTGCAGCATTATCAAGCCTTGAAACCATTAGATCTTCAGTTATATAATAGATTCCGCGACCTGCATCACCAAGCATCTGGGCCTCAGATCTGTTTAGTTCAACCTCACCGGATGGCACACTCTTTGTGGCGCTTTTTTCCTTGAGCCGCCTGACATGGTAATTTAAATCACCATTAATATTCCTTCTTGGCAGCACAAAAAGTGATAACCCCTTTGCACCATGGTTTCCATCATGAAATGCAGATGTTAATGACACATCGGCAAGGCCCGCATTGCTTGCAAAGTATTTATCTCCGGTAAGATACCACATATTATTCTGTAATTCTGCCACTGTCCTATTTGCACCAAGGTCACTGCCCCCCTGTATTTCGGTAAACCATGTTGCACCAAGCATTATATTATCTGAATCACCAATAAGGTCAGAAACATAATCATTGAAGGCGCCATTGCCATACTTGTGCAGGGCATATGCGGTTTGATGTGTAAGTGTTATTATACAGTATATTCCAGGATCTGCAACAAGATAACCCATTGCATAATGTTCTATTATGGATTTTCCATGAAAATAGGGCCTATTTATGCCAAAGTCCTTAATTAGTTTTTCAATGGCCTGCTTTTCCATGGTATCTATAAGAACGCTGTCTATTCTATCACCGTCTATTCCCCACATTTTAAGTGCCGGTGGTGATATTTTATCTATATAATCTGTAATTTCATAGAGTTCCTTTCCGGCATATAAACCAAGCTGGTCAAGGTTTAATCTTTTTCCAGCATAAAATTCAAGGATTTTCTGGAATGGCTTATCTATTTCATAATGGTTCATCCCATAAATATTTGATATATGACTGTATGTATCGTCCATAATAATTTAAATGGTTATAGATATATAAAAATATTTAAAAGGAATAATGTGCTGGATTAATATATAACATAAACAGTTGTTATGTTAAGCCTGCCATAATGAAATTATTGATAATATGTGATAAATATCATTATAAAATA
>NZ_LKBH01000140.1:0-2954 GCF_001402935.1 Acidiplasma cupricumulans
TTACAGTTATGAAAATTGACGATGAAATACAAAAATTCCAGAAATTTTTATTATCAGAAAGGCGCAGCCCATATACAGTTAAGGAATATGCATCACTGGTCAATAATTTTCTTGGTTTTATAAATAAGGATATTAATTCTGTATCAGCTGAGGATATAGAGGAATATAAAAGCTATCTGGCCCTCACTAAAAATTATTCAAAAGCATCACAGTACCTATCAATAAAGGCTATAAAGGCATATTATTCATCCAAGAGATTGTCACCCCCATTTAATCTCGTACCACCAAGAAGGTCACAGAAAATGCCTGTTTACCTTAATGAGTCTGATGCGCGCAGGCTTCTTGAATCTGCTCATGATATCAGGCTCAGATCAATTATATCATTATTTTTATATACCGGGTTAAGGGTTGGCGAATTAACAAGACTGGAAATGGAGGATGTTGATCTTCAGGAGAATATAATATATGTACATTCAGGAAAGGGAGATAAGGATAGAATAGTGATAATTCCGGATGAATGCAGAAACGATCTTTTATCATATCTTAAGAGGAGAATAACTATAACAACAGCATCAAATAATTTTTTTATTTCCAATAAAAAAAATAGATTTGATACAAGTTCCATAGAGAGGCTGGTAAAAAATCTTGCCAAAAAAGCAGGAATACAGAAAAAGGTCACACCGCATGTATTGCGGCATACGTTCGCAACGTCTGTGCTGAGGAACGGCGGAGATATAAGGTTCATTCAGCAGATACTTGGGCATTCAAGCATTGCAACAACACAGATTTACACCCATATAGATGATAATACATTAAAGGAAATGTATATGCTTCATAAACCAAAATATTAATTTTCTCTGTGAATTATATAATTGGATAGGAACTCCAGCATTTCAAGGGGCTCCTCACTGCCCCTTATTGATTTAAGATTTTGTTTTGCTATTTTTGTAAATTCATCGATTTTTTTAAGGGAATAATCGTACGAACCTGTGTCAATAATAATTTTCTTAAGTTTGTTAAAATCATCATCTGAGACGTTCCCCGATTTAATGCATTTCTCTATGAAACTTCTCTGAAGATCATTGGAATTCTCATACGCCTTAATAATCAAAAGTGTTTTTTTGCCCTCATTCACATCGCTTTTTATTGATTTTCCAGTCTTTGCCTCGTCACCGAACATGCCGAGTATATCATCATAGAGCTGGAATGCTATCCCCGCATTTTTTCCAAATTCCCTTATATTCTGAGTATAATCATAGTTTCCTGCCAGAAAAGACCCCATCACCATAGGTCCCTCTATTGTATATCTTGCTGTTTTAAAATAATGAAGTTTCAAAAGTTTTTCCTCGCTGTATGTTTCATTGATTGTTGAGAACAGGTCAAGTAATTGGCCCTTGCCAGTATCCTCTATCACCTTTGAAAATTCATAATCAGCATTTAATAAATCTTTTTCATTAAATCCTGATTTTAACAAAACCTCATGTGAGAATGTATCTATTAAATCCCCAGCACTTATTGCTATGTTTTCTGCTATTTTCCTATTTTTAATTTTATTTTCAAAATGTTTATGGAAACTGGGTTTACCACGCCTTATATCGCTTTCATCCATTATATCATCATGTATTAAAAGATATGACTGTGCAAGTTCAATAGATGTGGATGCGCGGATTATCTTATCGTCTATGTCCCTAAAAATATTATAGCCAAGGATCATTATTATTGGTCTTACACGCTTACCACCATTCATTGTAAAATCCTTTAATACATTGATTACCTGGCTAATCTCATCATCAGAGCATTCTTTAAGCTTTTTCTCAAAATAGGTGTTCAATTCATTATTGACTGCTGATTTTAGGCTGTCGAATTTTTTAATATAATAGCTGTTATCGTTTATCAATTTATGGTTTATATATTAGCCCATTATTAATTTTTTTGTATTAAAACAAATAAGGTTATGGTTTCTGTTAACATTGTTAACAAACACCTTTGGAAGTTATTATACCAATTAATATTGGTATGCTTAAACTTCCTGGATACAACCTTGAATTCTTGCCATCATGGTTATTATTATAATATATCATTTTTATAAATAGTTGCTGGAATCACCTATAATATTATAACAGTAATTTGCTTTACTATAAACTTTATACTTTCATCTTATCCCTTAAGGAAAAAGACTCCAACCTTTTTGAGTTAAATAACTTAATCTTAATATATATGGTTTAAATATTATACACATGGCAGATGGTTATATCTATAATAAGGATGATGAGGCTGATGATTATAACGAACGTGGCATTTCATACTTTAATGTGATGCAGTATGCAGACGCTGTAAAAGAATTTACAAAGGCAATAAATATTATTAAAACAGACCCAGATTTTTATCTGAACCGGGCACTGGCCTATTATTCATTAAAAATGTACAATGAGGCAATAAAAGATTGTCAAAAGGCAATATCATTAAGCAGCGATAGGGGAGATTATCATAATACCCTTGGTTCAATATATGATGATATGAGAAAATATGATGAGGCCATAAATGAATTTAACGAGGCCATAAAAATAGAATCAGATGTCCCTGATTATTATTATAATAGGGGAAATGTGTACTGGAAAGTTGGTAAAACAGATTTGGCACTGCAGGATTATGATAAGGCGGTTTCATTAAATGATTCAGACCCAATTTTTCTTTATAAAAAGTCCCAGCTTCTCACTGAACTAAATAAATATGATGATGCATTAAAAGACCTGGATAAATGCATAAAAATATCAAGGAACCCTGCATATTTTGTTGACGAGGCAGGTATTTATGAAAAACAGGGGAATTACCAGAAATCCTTGGATATACTGAAAGAAGCATTAAATCTTTCACCGCAGGATATATCAATAAAATCCAAAATAGCATCAATTGAAAAATTAATAGAATCAGAAAAATAAATTAAATATGACCGA
>NZ_LKBH01000141.1:0-2738 GCF_001402935.1 Acidiplasma cupricumulans
CTTCCGATCTAATTTAAGTTACTTGATTTATTATACTGGATGGTTATGCCAATGGAATCATTAAATATATTTACTTACAATGCACAGGAATACATACGGGAGATTGCCAAGGCTGGAACAAACAGCGATATTACATTATACCATAGAAAGGACGGAGACAGGATATTTACATTTATAGAGCCCTCAAAGTATCCTGATAAGCTTTCATCCTTAACAGATTCAATATTTCCGGCGGATATTGCCGTTATTTCAGGAAAAAATCTTGACAAACATTTTGGTGAGGTGATCGTTGCCCTTGATTTGATGGGCAAGAAAAATGGATTTATAATATCGGATGAGGATAAAAAGGATATAATAAAAAAAATTATTTCAAATACAAATTTAAGAAATTATAATATATTTACTGGCAGACCAATGGAACTTGTGGATCAATTATCCGATGTTATTCCTGAAAGAAAATTAAACGGAAATTATACATTAATAGATCATTTTTTTAAGGTGAGGGGGGTTGGCACTGTTGCCCTTGGATTTGTTCTTTCAGGCGAAATTAAAAAACATGATAAATTAATAATTTCGGATATTGATAAGGAAATAGAGATAAAATCCATACAGATGAATGATGTTGATGTTGAATCAGCCAGCACCGGGTCAAGGGTTGGGCTGGCACTTAAAAACATTGAACCAGAATCCATGTCCCGTGGCATGCTGCTATCGGATAAACCGTTTGAGTATAAAACTGAAATATCAGGAAATATAAATATACACAGTTCCGTGAAAAACAGGCCTGAAAACAGCTATGAGGCATTCGTTTCAGATATGATGAGATACCAGCGCGGGCGTGTTGAAAATAATAAGATAATTCTTGATAAAAAAATACCTGTAATAAAAAATAATATTGTGTTAAGCAATAATAATATTATCCCCAGGGTTTTTGCAACCCTGAATTTTTAATTTTATTTTCAATCATTTCCCTTGTTCCTATGTCATGCCTTATATAATAACTTCCAGTTATGTACTTTAAATGTTCCTCAACTATGTCTGAGGCCTCATATATTGAGTCTGAAATCCCTGTAAGTGCAAGTGCCCTTGAATGTCCAGTTTTGACAGTTTGCATTGTTCCTGAAACAGAGGCATAGTACAGTTTAAAATTTTCAGATTCGAGATTCGTTCCAATCTTTAATTCTGATTCAACAGGATTTATTCCATATCCTGGTGGTACAATATACTTTAATACTGTTGCCTTTTTTTCAAATTTAATATTATTTTTAAGAGTTTCGCTGTAAATATCCAGAAATATGTCCACAATGTTTGATCTTAATAATGTTAAAACGTTAATACCCTCAGGGTCTGCAAACCTTGAGTTTATTTCAATAACCTTTATACCATGATTGGTGGACATGAACTGGCCGTAGATTACCCCCTTAAATGGATTTCCCTCCTCTCTTAGGGCATATATTATTTTCTTTAATATTCCCTCGGCAATTTCCCTATCTCCAGCCCTCAGGAATGGCAGTGAGAAATTTGAATCTGTAATTGAACCCATTCCACCGGTATTTGGTCCAGTGTCACCCTCATAGAGCCTTTTATAATCCTGTGCGATGGGCATAAATACAAGATGCTTTCCATCTGTAAAGGCCTGTAGTGAGAACTCCTCCCCGCTTTCCTTTTTTTCTATTAAGACCTTCCCATCCCTATTAAGTATGTATCTCGCATAATCCAGAGCCTCATCCTTTCCTGAAAGCTGAAGGCCCATAACCTTAACGCCCTTTCCACCTGTAAGACCTATTGGTTTAACAGCATATTCACCGTTATTTTCATTAAAAAATTTTTTCAGTGAATCCTCATCATCAAATACATAATTCTCTATATTACCCTCTATTTTATATTTCTCCATTATGTATCTCATGTATTCCTTTGATGTTTCAATTCTGGCGGCCTTTCTTGATGGTGACGCTGTCGGTATGTGATTTTCAAGCAGGTAATCATTAAGGTCTGTATTTAATATATCATCAGGGCTTATGAATGCTATATCTATATTATTCTCCCTGGCGAAATTCAGTACGAATTCATTTGCATTATCACCGTATTTAATATATTTGTGGGACATTTTTATAATTGATGGGTTCTCATTTAATATCACACTGTATAATGTATCCTTTTCATTAATTTTCCTTGCAATGGCATCCTCCCTTCCACCACTGCCAACAAGCAGAATGTTCATTTTTCAACCTCTTTTTTCAAAGTTCTCTTGTTGATATTGAATTTAGTGTAAAAATTTTTTGTTACATTATACCTGTGTGTGTTTCTATATCTTTTTGCTGATATCATGCCAGATTTTTTTAAAGATTCAACCGCCTCAAGGTAATTATATCCAAACTGTTCCCTTAAATCACCGGAGATTGCATTTGGATGCTTAAATATATATGAGAGCATTGCCAGTTCCTTATCATTGAATTCCTTCTCAATAAATGGTGATACTATATCAGAAAATTCATCAGAAAGCTTTATTTTATATTTATTTCCAAATCTCCCCACTGTGAGTGAACTGTTTATCTCTTTATAACCTGTTTCTATTGCCTTAATGGCCTTTAAAACCTCATTATTGTCAATGTTCAAATAATCGCCTATATCAGAAACTTTTAGTGGCTCCTTGCTTGAATATAATATTGCCTCAATTTTTTTAACAGTATCATCCATAAAAAACTATATGCATAATATAATTTTATTTTTATCCATAA
>NZ_LKBH01000142.1:0-2733 GCF_001402935.1 Acidiplasma cupricumulans
TAAAAAATTGATTAATTAATCGAGCCTAAATTTGTATCCATATTCTATTATTCCATTTTTACCATCCTCCCTTATCTTTCTGAATACCATATGAACCCTCCTGCCTATATCCACCTCATCAGGATTACAGTCAACAACCTGTGCTGTTATTGATGGCCCCTCATCAAGTTTTATTAATGCCATCACATATGGTATTTCCCTTTTAAATGCGGGGGATGAATCATGAACAATGGAATATGATAATATTTCACCGTTACCGCTCAATTTTACCTTTTCCATTTTTCCAATTGATTCCCTGTGGCAGTAAGGACATATATCCCTTGGCGGGAAATATGTTCTACCACAGTTTTTGCATCTAAACCCAATTAGGTTATACCTGTATTCTGTTTCCCTCCATATTCTTGATAGTTCAGTCATTATTTACCACCTATATACCAAGTATATGCACAACGCTGGAGGCTCCTGTGCCCGCCATGTTGTGCAGAAGCGCGTATTTTGCACCCTTTACCTGTCTTTCTCCAGCCTTTTCTTTTAACTGTATATAAGCCTCCACGGCCTGGCCTATACCAACTGCACCGTATGGATCGCCCTTGGCCTTTAAACCACCAGATGGATTTACAGGCAGTGAGCCATCAAGCTTGATATCATTGTAAACAATGTCCTTGGCATGACCCTTTTCCACGAATCCAAGATCCTCAAGCTCAATAAGCGCATAAATGGAGAATGAGTCATGCAGTTCAATAAATGATATATCATCACGTTTTAATCCTGATCTCATAAATGCCTTTTCAGCTGCAAGCCGGGCTGAATTAAATGTGTATATTGATTCCCTGGAGCCAACAGATAAATAATCCTCTGCTATTGCCGAGCTTAATATTCTAATTCCATCCTTTCCATTTTTCTTAACATAATCCTCAGAGGCAAGAACCACAGCTGCGGCACCGTCACTTACTGGTGAGCAATCCATAAGGTTCAGTGGATCTGCAACCGGCGTTGAATTTAAGGCCTGTTCAACAGTAATTTTATTTCTGTACTGTGCATCAGGATTTTTTGATGCGTTATTATGATCATTGACAGGTATCATGGCAAGAGCCTCCTTCTCAACATTGAAATCGTGCATGTATTTTCTTGCTATTATAGCAGCCATTGATGCGGGGGTTGCGCCATAGAATGCCTCCCATTCACGATCAAGTATTGATGACATTTTATTTACAATGTCACTGCCATGGAGATCTGTCATTTTTTCAACACCACCAACAACAACGACATTATATTCCCCGGATTTTATAGATAAATATGCCTCCCTGAGCGCAGCAGCGCCTGATGCTGTTGATGCCTCTATTCTTATTGCAGGTATTCCCTCGTTTGACAGACCAGAAAAATCTGCAATCAATGCACCGATATTCTCCTGCTCATTTATTGTTCCGGCAAGTCCATTTGCACCATAAATTGCATCGATATCCTTTGAATATATGCCTGCATCCTCTATAGCCTTTAAACCGGCCTCAACGGCAAGATTTCTTAGTGATTTATTCCATAGTTCTCCATACTTTGTTTCTCCTGCCCCAATAATATAAACATCACTCAACACTATCACCTGTTACAATAATCTTCCTGAATTTTGTGTATGTTCCATAATCTATAAACTTCACCTTTTCAATCAATTTTTTTATTGTTGGCGCATTGTATTTTTTATAATCCTTAATATTATCTGTTACTGTTATATCAAATGCGTCTGATCCGGCACCTGACCCAAATGAAACGGCAAGGATCCTGTCCCCGGGCTGCGCCTCATCCAGTATGGCTGATAGGCCATTCATTGTTGAACCAGAGTATGTATTGCCTATATATGGTGTTAAAAGCCCTGTTTTGTACTGTTCCTCTGTAAAGCCCAAAATTTTGGCCGCCCTGGTGGGAAACTTACCGTTGGGCTGGTGGAATACGGCATAGTCATAATCCTCAGGTTTTGTTTCCATTCTTTCCATCATGGCCCGGGCCGCAGCTATTACATGCTTAAAATATCCTGGCTCTCCGGTAAACCGCTCACCGTGCTTTGGATATGGCTCGCCCTCACGCCTCCAGAAATCAGGGGTATCTGTGGATACTGAAAGAGTGCTGTTAATTTCTGCTATTACGTTTTCCTTTCCAATTATCATGGCTGTTCCGCCGGCAGATGCCGTATATTCAAGTGCATCACCTGGTGCACCCTGTGAGGTATCTGAACCTATTGCCATTCCATACTTAATATATCCAGAATCAACCATTGCCTTAATATTTTGCATTCCCGCAGTACCGGCCTTGCATGCAAATTCATAATCAGCTGCGAAATACTGCAATGGCATTCCTATTGCGGCTGCCACAATTGTGGCCGTTGGTTTTACTGCATAAGGATGTGATTCAGATCCAACATATATGGCACCTATATCGGCCGGGTCAATATCTGATCTTTTAAGGGCATTTCTTGCAGCCTCAACTGATATTGTTGCAACATCCTCATCTGGTGCTGGAACCGACTTGCTTAAAATAAAAAGGTTATTTTTCATTTTATCTGGTTCATCACCCCATATTCTGGCTATCTCCTCAGGTTTTATCCTGTACTTGGGTATATATGAACCATAACTAACTATACCTGACATAGATGGATAAGACTTATTTTATATATAAAAATTCACGTTTATAATTTCTCTAATTGACGTATTTATTATTTGATATTTTAATAAAAATATTAGATCG
>NZ_LKBH01000143.1:0-2625 GCF_001402935.1 Acidiplasma cupricumulans
ATATAATAATATATACCGCTATGAATTACAGGGTAAAGGAAATAATGACAAGAAATCCAATAACATATAATGTTCCAAGTTCAGTATCTGATGTAATAAGGGTATTAATAAAGAATAATGTTACAGGTATACCACTTGTTGGCAGGGATGGAAAATATGCAGGGGTTATAACAAGACGTGATATATTTTATAACCCAAATGAAACCCAGACCGCACTCGTAATGAGGAAGGCAAATACGGTAAAAGAGGATGATTATGTTGAAGAGGCGGCAAAGGAAATCACAATACAGGGTAAAAGGCATCTTGTTGTTACCAATGACAATGATGAGGTCACAGGCATACTAACACCACAAAATTTTTTAAATATAATACAGGAAAAGTTTGGCGAGAGAAAGGTTAAGGAGGTAATGACATACAATGCATTTCCAATATGGGAGGAATCACCATTGAGCGTTGCACTTATAGCCATGAAATTATCACAGATATTCTCATTTCCAGTTTTAAATGCAGAGGCAAAATTTGTTGGCCTTATTACTGACAGGGATATATTTGACAAGGTTAAATTATCATCAACAGAGGTGTTATCAGAGGCAGGCATTGCCGATGATGAGGACCCATGGTCATGGGAGGGCATAAGAAATGTATTTACATATATTATTGAGAAATCAAACATAAGGGTTCCAAATATGCCTGTAAGGGATGTAATGGTAAAGAATCCTGTAGTGGTTTATCTTAGCTCAACAATAGGGGAAACTGTTAAGCTTATGTCTCAGGGGAACTATAACCAGGTCCCGGTTCTTTCAGGCCACGGTGATATTTATGGAATGCTATACGATGTTGAATTATTAAAGGTATTCAATGATTAATATGTATAATGATATAATTGAATTATCCAAGAGAAGGGGTTTTTTCTGGCCATCATTTTCCATATACGGTGGTTTTTCAGGCTTCTATGATTACGGCCCTCTGGGTGTTCTTCTCAAGGAAAATATAATAAAACTCTGGCGTGAGGATTATCTTGAGGATGGCGCAATATTTATAGACACGCCAAATTTAACACCGGAACCTGTTTTTAAGGCATCAGGCCATATAGACCGATTTTCTGACCTTGCCTGTGAATGTGATAAATGCAAGACCAAATTCAAGCTGGAAACAGTTCTTAAATACAATGGGATAAATGCTGTGCCAAAAAATCTGGATGAGGCAAACGAAATATCGGCAAAAAACAACCTTAAATGCCCTGTATGCGGAAATATAATTAAGAAAGTTTACGATTTTAATTTAATGTTCAGGGCCAACGACATGTATCTAAGGCCTGAAACTGCCCAGGGAATCTTTGTAAATTTTAAGCTTCTTTACAATTATAATAAAAACAGGCTTCCAATGATTGTCGGTCAGGCAGGCAAGGGATTCAGAAATGAAATATCACCAAGGCAGAGCCTGATAAGATTAAAGGAATTTAACCAGTGTGAAATAGAATCATTTTTTGATCCTGATAGCCTTGAATTTGGTGAACTTTATGATTATTTGCCTGTAAAATTGCTGCCAAATACCGGTGATGTATATAAAAAGACCGTAAAGGAGGCCTATGAATCTGGCATAATACCAAATCAGGCCATGGCATACTTTGTTTTGAAAACACAGCGGCTTTTAAATAAAATTGGAATAAAAAATGAAATGCTGAGGTTCAGGCAGCATATGCCTGATGAACGCGCACACTATGCTGCGGATAGCTGGGATGCAGAGGCTTTAATAGACGATGAATGGTTTGAAATAGTTGGAATCGCCAACAGGACTAATTTTGACCTTACAAATCACGGTAATAATTCCAGTGAGTCAATGACGGTAAAAATTGGTGAGAAAGAAGTAATACCATATGTGATAGAACCTTCATACGGAATTGATAGAATAATATTATCAGTTATGTCACAGTCATTTTATAAAAGGGACAATGGGTATAACGTTCTTGCACTTAATGAATATGTTGCGCCATTTCATATGGCAGTTTTCCCGCTGCTTAAAAAGCAGAAACTTCAGGAAAAGGCCAAAGAATTGTTTTCAAATCTATTCCTAAAGGATAAATATATAATATACGATGATGTTGGATCCATAGGAAAACGGTATGCAAGGCAGGATGAAATAGGAACACCATACTGTATTACCATTGATTTTCAGACGCTGGATGATAATACCGTAACAGTAAGATTCAGAGATTCCATGCAGCAGAAGCGTATTTTAATATCCGACCTTGTATCCCAGGAAAATCCTCTAAGTGCACTGAATGCCTTAAAAATTGTTCAATAATATCTATTTACATTTTAAAAGTTTTCAATTTTAAAATTTTTTATTTTAAAAAATAAAAGGGTAAAATTACTGTTTGCTTGCCCGTCTTGCCCTCTTCAATCTTCTTATCTTTTTCTTTCTCCATTTCCAGCGCATATGCCCCCTTTTTTTCCAATCTCTTGAACTTCTCTTCAATATGTCACCTCAAAGTATGGTAATTTGCTTATGGTATTATTTTATAATATAAATACCTATTTTAGAAATTTTACAGTGGAAAAAAATGTCTGTTAAAACTATTTAAGGCATATAAATAATTTTTAATTTAAGATCGGAAGAGCGTCG
>NZ_LKBH01000144.1:0-2477 GCF_001402935.1 Acidiplasma cupricumulans
TGAATTTATAATAATCAGTGCACAAGCCTCTTAATCTTGAAATAACCATAACCTGTTAAAATTCTTACATACTCTGGAAGTTTTTTACTGGTATTGATGTCTATATAAAGGTCTTTGATATCATTTAATTTTTCCTCAGTGGAAACAATTATTATATTATCAAATCCAATTAAATCAAAAACACGCCCTGATATCTGTTTATTCCCCCTGCCAAGCAAAAAGCCCTGGCCACCAATGGGTGATATTATCATAACAGTCCTTTTTTGGCTAACATAATGATAAATTGTCGGCTCATCAATATCCGATGCAACAAGGCTTTTGTTTAAAATAAGATCAAAGCCAAGTATGTTTGTCTTTATTCCAAGGTTCAACAGTATTTCCTTACATGTGGTTCCAGGACCTATTAGATAATATGTATTGTTATCCATATTGTCAATTATATACTCTGCTATATCCCCTGCAGAACCCTGAGAATACTCTGCCTTTGAATTAATTACAACATCGCCTGATTTTATAATTTTCATTAAACCATAATTTTTTATTGAAAGTCTCCCATTTCTGTAATCCTCCTCATTTATGTCATTTACCTCAGCGTATGTTGTTTCATAGTTTTTTGATGATACCAGACTGTTAAAAAGTGATGCGGCGTGTTCAGCGTTAATTGAAAATACAGAACTGTACATTTTTACACCTGCAGGTATTCCAATAAATAAAAATCCGGTGCCGCATGAAACGATATCCCTGGCAGTTCCGTCACCACCAACAAAACAGACAAAATCTGGATTTACAAGTGATTTAATAAAATTTACCGTATCCTGAGATGATGATGGATATTCTGGATAATATGTTATTTCATATTTATATGAGAATTCATCAAGCAGATATGACCCCATATAACCATAGGGAACATAAAATAAGGAATCACCCGGAATTATTTTTGATAAAAATTTTCTTGCAACACCAAGAGAATAAGATTTTTCAATACTTTCAAGCTTCAGGTTATCTGAGCCCTTATTATTGATCTCACCACCATAGCCCGCAAGCGGGTTTACAAAGAATCCTATTTTCATTTTTAAA
The DNA here is from genome assembly GCF_001402935.1 of Acidiplasma cupricumulans. NCBI lineage: Archaea > Methanobacteriati > Thermoplasmatota > Thermoplasmata > Thermoplasmatales > Ferroplasmaceae > Acidiplasma > Acidiplasma cupricumulans. The sequence goes on from NZ_LKBH01000144.1 coordinate 1,078, forward strand.
TCCTGTATAAACTGTTTTCTTCCGGTATTATCATATTAACATTATTATTTTTAATTAGTTCCCTGTATGAAAATTCTGATAAATGTGTTGGCATAAAGATTCTGGATTCACTTTTTTTAAATGCATTTATTGCGTCCTTAACAGATGAATGCCCAAATTTTGGGGCCTCGGATGAAAGTCTTGACGGAAATGTTGCCTCATGTATAAAAATATCTGAATCATGGCCTGATGTAATCACATCCTCTGAATATGATGTGTCCCCTGAATAAAATAAAATTTTATCAGATTTTATTCTGTATGTAATGTCCTCAACTGTATGAATTCCATTCCCAGTTTCAATATTTTCATAATTATCTGTAAAAAAGAAATGTTTTTTAAAATCATCAGGCGAATTAAATATATCCAAAAGAGTAAAAACTGATTTTTCAATATTGCGTGGACCCATGATTGTTATATCGCCATCAATATTCCTTAATGCCCTCTGCCATAAAAGATCGGGCAGGCCGGAAAAGTGATCCAGATGCATGTGCGTGATTAATACAAGATCAATTTTCTCCAGTTTGATTCCATTATCTATTATTGACTCTGCAGTGTGTGGGCCGCAATCAAGTAGTATATGATCATCAATTAAAAACGATGTATTTTTTCTATTTTTCTCTATTTTTGCACTCCACGTGCCAATAACCTTTATATCCATAACAGATTATTTTGATTGATTATTAACATTTTTCTAATGGATGTTCCATTTAATGGTTTTTATAATTTCAAATAAATTATTAGATTTGACTGAAAAATCAGAATACTTTAACATTTCCACGTTTGAGGGGTTAAATGCTATAAAATATCTGGACGCCCTTTTCATTGATAAATCCATGAATGAATCACCAACAGATAATGTTTCATCCTTATCTATTCCAAATGTCTTTTGTATAAGTCTTACATTGTAATCCTTTTTTAACGGGTCAACATTTTTGACAATTTTCATGTTCTCAGTATCTATTTGATTGCCTATTGCATAATCGAATCCATACATGGTGCCAAGATACTCTGCAAATTCATGAACACCGGCGGAAACTATAGCAGTTTTTATGCCCATTTTCTTTATTTCTTCCATTGTCATATGCAGATTTGGTGATATATCATTTAGATTAAGATATCTGGCCATATTTCCAGATCTTAATGAATTATAAAGATGTGCGGGTATATTATGCCTGTAAAGGTAATCAAAAGTATAAATCATTTTATCTCTTTTTATTTTATTTCCAGATATTTTATCGATTAAAACATCCCATGAATTTCTGTTCTTTAACAGCACACCATCCATATCAAATACTATCAATTTAATATCATTTAATTTCTTAATATCTTTATATACATTTTCCATTTCTTTTATCTCCATA
>NZ_LKBH01000145.1:0-2291 GCF_001402935.1 Acidiplasma cupricumulans
ATTATATTAACATCATTACCTTTCGTAAAAATCAAAAAATAAAAAATTAAAAAAGTTTTGGTTTTGATATCTGTGCTTTTACATATTTATCCCTAATTTTTATGTAAACTGGTTCATTGCTTTTCATAAAATCTTTATTAATATAGCCCAGGCCAATTCCAGTGTTAAGTATTGGTGATACTGACCCGCTTGTAATGTAACCTATTTCATCATCATTATGATATATTTTAAATCCTGGTCTTGGTATATTCTTATTTTCAAGTATAAATCCTCTGAATATAATTTTAAAATTATTTTTGTTTTCAATTAATTTTTCCCTTCCTATAAATTCATGGTTTAAATTTACAATAAATGATACTGACGCCTCGTAAGGAGTTTTATCCTCATTAAAATCCTGGCCTGATAAAAGCATTCCCTTTTCCATCCTTAATGTATCCCTTGCACCCAGCCCACACGGTCTGCCATCATAATTTTTTATTATATCAAGCAGCTTTTCCCATAATGAAGGTGCAATTTCATTCGGTATTATCAGTTCAACGCCCCTCTCTCCTGTATAACCTGTACCTGAAACCATCATAAAATTTTCATTTAATAACGGATTTAAAAATTGTATATTATTTAATAAAAAATGAAAGTTTTCTGGCATTTCTATTTTCATTTCCCCTAAAACTTCCGGCGTTTTTGGACCCTGAACTGCTATATGTGATATTTCATCAGAATGGTTGATTATTTTAATGCTATAACCTGTGGAATTTTTATTTAACCAGTTTATAATTCTCTCTATATTTGCTGCATTTGGTATTAAAAAGTATTTATCATCCCATAATTTATATATTATTGTATCATCTATCATTTTCCCATCTGTATCCAAAAAAGCGGTGTATGTGCATTCACCAATATTTAAATCTGAAATTTTTGTTGGAAATATATAATCAACAAATTTGTTAGCATCATTTCCCTCTATAATAACATCGCCCATATGTGATACATCAAATATCCCAACGTTTCTTCTTACAGCCATGTGCTCCTCGACTATTTTTGTATATTCAAGAGGCATTTCCCATCCATGAAAATTTGTCATTCTTGCATTTAATTTTAAGTGTTCATTATAAAGTGCTGTTCTTAGGGGTATACCCTTTTTTAGTTCCATCGGAAATGCACCCCCCTCCCCCTTAAACATCTTTTTTGCTGACTATTGTATAAAAAATATGCATTAATCAAACAATACCTCATAATAATGTAATATTAAGGATGGATTTAAACTTTAGATAATTTAAAAAAATTATTTTTTAACTATCTGGGTCTGTTTACCTTTTATTTCCCCAAGCCAGATTGTTAAAAGTCCAAATGCTATTACAGGTGAAACAAAGGAAATTAGGCCAACATCTCCCCAGCCATCATATCTTATTCCCCAAAACAAATAAAAAACTCCACCGATTAAAATTAGTATTATTCCAACGATAATGTATATACCTGTCATATTGAAAATTTTTTCACGATTAACCATTTCATTTTTAATATATAAAAGTTGCATAAAAAGTTTTTGAAATAAAAAGATAAATATAAATGTATCAATGAATCTATATAATCAATGTGAAATTTTATATTGCGATATATTGCAAAATAGAGAAACATAAATTCTTAAAAAAAATTTATATTTAAACGCCATTTTAAGATTAAAATGAATAAAAATATTGCTTTTACATCATTACCTGGATTCACTGCTGCATTGGAGGCAACAATGATTTTGCTTGCAATACCTGAAATATCAAAAGAATTTGGTGTATCATATTCAGAATCAACATTATTAATAATAATATTTGTAATAATAGAAACATTATTTGTTGTTCCCTTTTCATTAATAGCAGATAAATATGGAATTAAAAAAATAATGATAATAGGTTCATTTATAATGCTAATGGCATCAATATTAATTTTTCTTTCAAATAATTTTATTGTAATGCTATTATTAAGGGCTTTTCAGGGACTTGGGGGGTCAATGGTAATACTAACATCATTATCATATGCATCCTTAATGAGCCCTGATGTAAACAGGGGGAAATCAATAGGATTAAACCATACAATAATAAGTCTTGGATATGTTATTGGACTTCCATTAGGCGGCCTGATGGCATCTATAAATTATAAATATCTATTCCTATTTACAGCATTTTTATCATTGTTATCCATTATATTAATAATAAATATAGATGAAATAAGGGGAAAATCCGAAATAGGAAAATCATCATTTTATATTACATTATTATTTTCTGGGTTAATATTATCAATAA
>NZ_LKBH01000146.1:0-2530 GCF_001402935.1 Acidiplasma cupricumulans
AAATTTTAAATTAATTTTAAAAAAGTTTACAACCTGGCAACAAAGGATAAAATCCTTGCCATTGCCACAGAATAAATTCCCATATAAAGAAGGTATCTTATTAAGTTTAACTTAACCTTTTCATATCTGTAATGAACCTTGAAAAATGATATGGAATCAAGGCTAAATACATACCTTCTTCTGTTAAGAGAATAAAGTATTATATTGCTATTTCCAACCTCAACCATGTTAATAGAATAATATATGTCGTCATTTACAGAAAAATCATAAAAATTTTTCAGTATGTATATTTTTGACCCATTTCTTGCAAAGGTTGTTGAAACATTTGGCTTTAAAAGCTCATCCGGAGAAATCATCGGGAAAATATTCTACAAAATGATATAAACTTATCGATTACAAATACATTTTAAACGAAATTATGCATCTGTATTTTAATACCGTTTATAAAATTCTGAAATATATCTGTGGCTGTAACTACACCAACGCCACCGGGTACAGGTGTTATTGCCTTAACAATGCCGGATACCTCATCAAAATTTACATCTCCATAAATTTTATTGCCCTCATAATTAATTCCCACGTCTATGACTATAGAATTGTTATTTACAAAATCTTTGCCAAAATAATGTTTTTTGCCTATTGCGGCAACCAGGATGTCTGATGATTCGACAATTTCCTTTAAATTTGACGTTTTACTGTGGCATATACTTACAGTAAAATCACGGTTCAAAAGCATCATTGATAATGGCCTCCCGACAACGGGGCTCCTATTAACTATGCACACATTCCCATTTTTAATTCCATAATGTTCAAGGATGTCTACAACTGCCCTTGCTGTGGCTGGTGCTATTTCCTCATTCCTTATATATAAATTTCCAAGATTTACCGGTGAAAGGCCATCAGAGTCCTTGTAGTATGGTATGTATTTTATTATGTCATAATAATTTAAATTCTCAGGCAGGGGTGATTCCATCATTATTCCATGTATATTTTTGTCAATACTGTATTTTTTAATTAAATCTATTAATTCATCCTGGTTGATGTTTTGATATTTATCCAGTGTCACGTTAATTCCAAGTTTTTTTCCACGCCTTATCTTTGCATTTGCATAAATTGACGATGCAGCATCATTGCCGATCTGTATTAATTTTAAATGCGGCATTATTCCGTATTTATTTTTAAGGTCATCAACCTCATTTTTGATTTCTTCCATTTTTTTATTTGCAACAAGGTTCCCGTCAAGTATCATCGCTTCACCATTTTTTAATAATCCACATGGTTATTTTGGTTTTATTAATAAATTCTTTTAAAATTAATTCCTCCATTTTTTATATTTATTATGGATAAAGGTAATTATAAACCTTGGTATTTAAGTCATAAATGGGTAACATTATAAAATTGCTTGAAGGACTTGTAAAATCCAATTCATACTACGGTCTTATAAATAATGAGATAGATAATATAGCAAATGATATAACTTCTGGATATGATTTAAAATTTATTAAGAAAAAATATGATTATAAAAATATTGATTTGCTATATGAATTCGCACATTACAGGATATTGAATGCACATAAATTTTCGAAAAGCAGCAGATTATTCTTTGACAAATACGCATCAATGTATTCAACACCGGAAATAATTGGAGATTACAGGGGTGAAAAACTGAAAGGCAGTGAGATCATTGATATAGGTTCCGGAGCAGGCATGCAGGCCATATTTTTTTCAAAATATTCCCATGTAACGGGAATAGAGATAGACAGGGTTAGATACCTCCTATCATTGCTAAATAAACGCGCATATAATTCTGATGCAAATTTCATAAATAATGATGCCTTTAATGATATAAGGTATTCCGCTGATATAATCTTTTCAGATCCCCTCAGGCCTGCAATGGCCAGTAAAAGGAAGATGGATGATCTCATTCCAAATCCTGAAATTATAATGAAAAGATTTAATCCAAATGCTGGTTTTGTTTTTGATTTACCACCACAGATGAGATGGGAAAACATAGGCATAAATGGTGAAAGGGAATATATATCTGTGAATGGTTATATTAGTAGGCTAACATTGTATACAATGAATCCCGAGAAAGATTTTACCTCAGCGGTTATGCTTCCCGAAAGGAGGAGGATAACAGGTAAGCCTGAGGAGATTAAAATCGTCAACCAGAATAATAAAATATATGATTATTTATATTTACCTGATATAAGCTTAATATATTCTAAACTGCTTTATAAGGCCATAGATGATAATATGCATTTAATATATCATGATAAAAAAAGGCTTTTATTCACATCCAATGAATATATAAAAAATTTCTTTGGGCGTACATATATACTGGAGGCAAGATCATCAATAGAAAAACTTAAAAATGAATTAATAAAACTAAATGCCGGAAAAATATTTTTTATTTTTTCAATTGATACATCAGAATATTATAGGTTAAAAAATGAGATGGAAAAACATCTAAATGGAGACAAAACATACTATATTTTTAAAAATAATAATTGCTATTTAATAGCAAGGA
>NZ_LKBH01000147.1:0-2134 GCF_001402935.1 Acidiplasma cupricumulans
ATTTTTTCCAGTCTGAGCTTTTCATCCGATGTCAGCCTATCCCTGTTATCAGCAAGGTACTGTATATTATTTTCAATTTTGTCCAAAACCACTGAGTTTTCATTGCCCTTTAAGCTAAATTCAACCTGTTTTTTCCATGGAAACCAGGAATTATTTAAAAATTCCCTTCCGGAATCTGTAATATAATAATATTTCTTTCCGTCTCTTTCTTCCATTTCAAGATATTTAAGGTCATAAAGATTTTTAAGCATTGGGTATATTATTCCGGGAGATGGCACCCATCTTCCATCGGTTATTTTTGCTATTTTTTCTGTTATTTCTGATCCTGTAACCTTACTTTCTGATGCTATTGTTAATATCCAGTATTTAAGTCCAAATCCTCTTCTGCTCTCCATGCCGTGCATGTGGCCACATCCATTATTCATCCCGTGCATATTTTCATTATTTCCCATTCCGTGTCTGTATCTATTATACATTTTTACCCTCTAGATATCTTTTAGTGATATCTAATATAGATATCTATAACAGATATATAAAGTTATGCATTAATTACATAAAGGCAAATGGGGTCTTAAAAAATTTATAAAAATCTGAATTAAATACGATTTTAAGCATACATCAAATGAGTGCCAGTGGCTTATAATTATAACTGGAAAAATTATGCGGTTATTATTTTATTATAATATTATTAATTAATTGTTTTATTTTATACATTAACTTGACCCGGATTTTGGCATTTTAACCACCCAGAGTGCCATGGTAAATGCAAACATGAATCCAAGTATTATTGCTATTATATCAAAAAATAGGGCATTTTTTAAATAGTATTTAAAATTTAAAAGTACATATGTAACGTATACAACGGTGATTACACCAATGCCAATATTTAAACCGATTATTTTTTTTACATTATTTACTGACATTATACAGTGATTTCATTATGATTAATATTTTTTATTTAAATTTTAATCATTTTTTTAATAAATCCTCAGCAGATTTCTTTAATATCATTGCTCCATATTTTAAAGACCTTTCATCCACATTAAAAGTGGGACTATGGTTTGGGGAATATATGCCCTTTTCCCTATTTCCTCCACCAAGGAAATAGTATGCACCCGGAACCTTCTGAAGGTAATATGCAAAATCCTCCCCTCCCATATCTGGTTTTGGATGAACAATATTTTCCTGACCAAGAACCTCTGCTGCATTTTTTTCTATTATTCTGGAAACCTCCTCGTTGTTGATAAGCACCGGATAACCTTTTATATAGTCATACTCATAGTCTATCCTGTATGTTAGCTTTAACCCCTCCAGTATTTCTTTTATTCTCCTTTCTATCTTTGCCTGTGTATCGTTATTAAATGTCCTGACAGTGCCTGTAAGCTCTGCATGGGATGCTATAACATTAAACCTGAATCCTGCATTTATGGTTCCAATGGTAATTACTGCAGCCTCCTGCGGGTCTATTTCTCTGGAAACAATATTATGGATCATTTCAATGAGATGCCCTGATATATAAATTACATCTATTGCATCCTGTGGTGCTGAGCCATGGCCACCCTTTCCTGTTAATTTTATAACAAACCGGTCTGCATTGGCCATCATTTCATGGTAGTATATATATGCCTTTCCCATGTCCTTGTTTCCCCATATGTGCTGGCCTATTATGTAATCAACGCCATCAAGGGCACCATTTTTTATCATTTCAACAGCTCCGCCGGGGGGGTTCTCCTCAGCTGGCTGAAATATAAGCCTTATGGTCCCCGGTATATTATTTTGTTCTGTGAACATTTTTGCCACGCCAAGAAGCATGGCCATATGTGTGTCATGCCCGCATGCATGCATTACACCGGGATTTTTTGATTTGTAATCAATGTTATTTTCCTCCTGTACAGGCAGTGCGTCCATGTCTGCCCTTATTGCCACAGTTTTACTTCCATTGCCCCTAATATCACAGATTATCCCGGTTTCTGTAATTCTTTTTGGTGATAATCCCATTTTTTTTAATTCTTCTTCTATTTTGTCTGCAGTTTTGTATTCCTTAAAGCTAAGCTCGGGATATTCATGAAAATACCTTCTCATGGATATTATATAATCCTCAACTTCCATAGGGGATTAATTTTAAAACATATAA
>NZ_LKBH01000148.1:0-2108 GCF_001402935.1 Acidiplasma cupricumulans
CTTAGTATATTAATAATCAGGATTTGAGAAAAATCTGAGGGTTCATGACATGTTTAATTTATCTTAAAATATGTAAACGTTAAAATTTTGCATAATCTTTGCATGCTTGATGTTAGAAGTTTTTCAGATTAATTTTTATCCCTTTGTGTTTATCAATAGCCAAGACAATGCATTTATATCGGAATTTTAAGAATTTAGTATAAGTTAATAGCAATTATTAAGGGATAAAAAATCAGAAACTCATAGATACATGCTTATACAGTTAATTTCTATTTGAATCTATTTGAGGAATTGTTTATTTCCATATCACCAGAAATATATATATTTTTAAAATATGTTTATTGGTGTAATATATGATTCAGAAATATCATTTAAAATGCCCAAAGTGCGGACATGAATTCAATATAAATTATGATCCATGGGTCAGCTTTCCTGATCCAGATCTTGGAATAATAATCCGTGAGGGAAAGCATCGATTTGCTGTCAGGTGCCCGGCATGCCACAAGACATCTCATTATCATATGTCTGATGATGGTGAACAGCTCTCTACGTGGTAAGGCAAAATGTGTACTTTGTGATCACTATAACTGTTTCAAATTTATGGGTAGAAATTAAGAATGTGATAAAATGTCTAAATAACTAATAGGCGTTATAATATATTTAAAATCTGGTTTGTAAGTTCTCTTAAAGATTACATGCAAATTGGTTGATATAATCTACATTAAGGTTTAAATAAAAAAATAAAATTCATACACGTGAAGATTAAAACGCTGGTTATGATTTTATTGGGTTTTATTCTAATCATGGATTCAATTTTATTGTACTCCAAATATTCATATATGTATTATCCAGTTCCCATCAATTACTCAGCATCAGCAAAAACCGCCATTGTGTTTACAGTTTTTACAACAGTTTTAATTATAATTGGCACCATTCTAATATCCTTAGGAATTTATAAGATTATTCGTGAAAACTATGTAATTCCAAAAATTAACCATTACTGGCTTATTTCTTTAATTTATGGTATAATAATAGCAATAATAGGTGGAATGATACACATAGCTCCATCCGGATTTCATTATCCGCATTATGTTTCTTTTACATATGGCCTTCCGATGTTTGTTCCAAATTTTATGATTTATTATTCAAGAATAATAGGATTATACATGTATCCTCTTCAGCTGCTGTCTCTAGTTGCTGTTAGCCTTACCGGTGCTGCAATAATGGGGATATCATTTAAAGGAATAAGGTCAAGAAAAAAGTCTGTTGCGTCAATACTGGGAACAGTTGGGGTTTGCCCTGCCTGTGCTGCCGGGACCCTCTTTGGTTTCGTTATAGGTGCAAGTCCATTTTTAAGCTCATTTTACCTTAACGTATTGTACGGCAATACTCTGGATGAGGTTTTAATAAGCATGCTTTCACTGCTTCTTATGTTTATCTTTTTACTTTACGTGCTTAAACCATACAAAATAAAAACCAAAATAATAAGGTCAGCACCACTAAAAAATTAACTTTTATTTCATTATTTCATTATAATCTATAAAATCCACATTCTTTTTTTGTAAAAAATTTTTAATATCCTGGTCATCAGCTATAATTTTATCCGGTTTCAATAATTCTATTATTTTTTTAATATACATCTCAAATATATTATTCATTAAAAAGTCCATTGTCACAATCCCGTTAAGTTCAGTTCTTTTAAACATTGCATTAAATGTGTCCCTATTTTCTGGAGATAATGGGAAAAAATCCACAAAATTTAAATTCAAATTTTTTGATTTGCAATAGGAAATTAGATCATTAAAACGTTCTTCAAAGTAATTTTTATCATCCATGGAATATTCCATGGGAGTAATAAAATTTATAAAAAGAAAACCACCTGTAATTATTTCATTATCAGGGGAATAAACAGTATAATCAGTGGTTGTAAATGTTATTGATGGATCGCTGTATTCAAGGTCCTCATACTCAAGGCCTCCAGAACCATACTCAGAATTATGTATATATGTATTGTCTCTTATTATGTCGATATTAAAAACGAAATCGATGGCCACTCTCTTTAATTCATTTAATTCCCTCAATGAAACGCTCATTTGCATCATAATAAA
>NZ_LKBH01000149.1:0-2018 GCF_001402935.1 Acidiplasma cupricumulans
AATAATATGCTATTAATAATTTATGATAGACATATCTTCAAAAGAAATAGTTTTAAGGGAGGCAAGGGCCTCAGGATGCATAAGGCTTAAATCCGGCACTGTAAGGCAAATTTTAAACAAAAATGTAAAAAAGGGAGATGTCATTGAAACTGCCAGAATAGCAGGTACAATGGCCGTTAAAAATACTTCTGGAACAATACCATACTGCCATCCAGTTCCTGTTTCGTCAATAGATTTTGACTTTGAGATTCTGGATAATCAGATAAAATGCTCATGCACCGTTAAGGCCATTTACAGAACCGGGGTTGAAATGGAGGCCATTAATGGTGTGCTAACAGCATTATTAACTGTATGGGATATGGTAAAATACCTTGAAAAGGATGAAACAGGAAACTATCCCGAAACTTTAATCTCTGGAATAAAGGTTGATTATAAGAAAAAGGCTGAGATAAATGCACAGTGATGATATTGAATATAATTTAAGGTATAGAATAATAACCGTATCATCATCAAGAACCATTGAAAACGATATATCAGGTAATAAAATGGCAGAATTAATAGGAAAAACTTATGAAAGATCCATTGTTAAGGATGATGAAGTAGAAATTCTTGGTGAATTATTCTGCAATTATAATAAATTTGATGTTTTTATTTACATTGGTGGTACCGGCGCATCAAGACTTGATCAGACAAGCATTGCATTAAGGAAAATTGCTGATAAAGAATTTTCTGGATTTGGGGAGCTTTTTAGGGCAAAATCCGGTGGATATTTTCCATATATCTCCGATGCCTCAATGTTTACATACAAGAAAAAGATTATTTTTTCAATTCCCGGATCAGAGAATGCACAGCCGGTGGCGTATGAAATTATTTCAAGGATAGTGAATCATACATACCATGAGCTTACCAAGGAATGAAAATATTAATACATATTAAAGCCATTTAAATATATGATTTTTATTGAAAATATATTTAGCATAGAAAAAATGAAATCCCATGTATATGTCATAAATACTGGAAAAAATATTGTGCAGATAGATTCTGGCATTGAACAGGACGCTAAAAAGATAATAAATTTTTATGATTCCAAAAAATATGAGCCTGATTACATACTTATTACAGCAGTTGATTACCTTCATGTGGGTGCATTAAAGGAAATTTATGAAAAGTATAAACCAAAAATATATGTTAGCAAGTATGAAATGGATACGCTGAAGAATGGACTGCAGCTGAGGGGAATAGAGGAGATGGAGGGAAAGGGCCTTGAATTCGCCACTGTTAAGGCCTTTAATTCATATGCACGCCTCGATCTTGATGGTTTTGAAAAAATAGATACTCCTGGATATACAGACGGAAATGTTTCCATATACTATCATGATAAAAATGCATTGTTTACAGGTGATGCTGCATATGTGAAAAAAGGGAAATTGTATTTTGACCCAATGTTCGTGAAAAGTGAAAAACTGGCGGAGGAATCATTAAGTAAAATAGAAAAAATGAGGCCAGTTTATATATTTCCATCACATGGCGACCCGGCAGAATTAAAATAATTATTCAGTGAGCTCTCTTTTTATCCTTTCTAGGTATTCATCATTTACATCCATTATTTTTTTAACCCACCATTCATCGACGAAATTCAAATTATCATTCTCAATTCTTGGTATAATATGAACATGATAATGGAATACTGTCTGATTTGCAAGTTTACCATTTGAATTCATAATGTTAACATTATTAATTCCCCATTTTCTCTTAATAAGATCTGTAACTATCTTAACAGTTCTAAAAACATTTAATAATGTTTCATTGTCCATATCAAATATGTTCTCATAATGCCTTTTAGGAATAACAAGTATGTGCCCCCTCGATATTGGATATATGTCTAAAAACGCAAGTGTGTTATCATCCTCATATACCTTATAAGACCGTGCACGATTGGAAACTATATCACAGAATATACACATGAATAAATATTATTAATTAATATTTAATTTTATTTTATAATTTGCATGTGTTAA
>NZ_LKBH01000150.1:0-1842 GCF_001402935.1 Acidiplasma cupricumulans
TTATTAAACAAGGGTAAACCAGATATTTTGCATTATTTATATTTAATAATACTTATTATTATTATTTTATATTTTTAATAAGAATACTTATCAGTAGCTTTAAATTTTCTTTCCATTTCGTTTGCCTTAAATAAAGATTCTATGGTTCCAGCATCTATCCAATCATTATCTATAATTTTATATTCTATATCATCATTGTCCAGAAAATACTTATTCACATCTGTAATTTCCAATTCATTTCTTTTTGACGGCTTTACATTATTAATTATATCAAAAACATTACTTTTATATTGATATAAACCTATTATTGCAAGATTTGATTTTGGTTGTTTGGGTTTCTCAACTATTTTTGTAATTATGCCATTTTTAACATAGGCAATTCCAAATCTTTCAGGATCTTCAACCTTTTTCAAAAATATTCTACAGCTTTTATTTAATGGTTCTTTTAACTCTTTTATATCTCCAAAAATTATATTATCCCCAAGAATAACTGTAACATCATCATTATTTACAAAATCTTTGGCCTTGCTTAAGGCATCAGCAATACCCTTGGCACTTTCCTGCAGTGCATAAGTAAACCTAACACCAAAATCACTACCGCTTCCAAGAAGCAAAAGAAAATCTGTCGTCCTTCTTTTGTCAGTAACCACTAATATAGAGTCGATATCTGCACATTTTAAAGTATTAATCGGAAAATATATCATTGGTTTATCATATACTGGCAATAGATGTTTATTTGTTACCTTTGTCAGATCCTTTAACCTTGTACCTGTACCACCAGCCAATATTATTCCTTTCATTAAAAATGTGATTTATTATCTTTACTTTAAGTTTTGCAAATTATTTTATAATTCCATTTAATATTAGAACCATGCAAAAAAATATTCTTGTTACCGGTGGATATGGCTTTATAGGTTCTAATTTTGTGAATTATTTATTGAAAAATTATGATTATAATATAAAGGTATTTGATAAATTAACCTATGCATCAAATCTAAATAATATCAAAAATGATAATATAGAATTTATTAAAGGGGATTTATTTAATAAAATAGATATAGAAAAAGCATTGAAGGATGTGGATATTATAGTAAACTTCGCTGCAGAATCGCATGTAGACAGATCAATAGTTGATGCCCATGATTTTTTAAATTCCAATATTTATGGTGTATATAATATACTAGATTATATGAAGGAAAACAGGAATATTGAAAAATTTATACATATTTCAACAGATGAAGTATATGGAAACGCATTAAATAAAAAATTCGATGAAAATTCATGCTTGAACCCAAATAATCCTTACAGTGCAACAAAGGCATCGGCGGATTTATTAATACTGGCATATTTCAAAACTTATGGAATACCAGTTTCTATTACTAGAAGCTCTAATAATTACGGTCCTTATCAGCATCCAGAAAAATTAATACCTAAAACTATAATATATGCATTATTAGACAAAAAAATACCAATTTACGGAAATGGGAAAAATAGACGTGACTGGTTATATGTTGATGATAATGTAAAAGGTATAATAAAAGTTATGGCAAGAGGTAAAAACGGAGAAATATATAATATTGGTTCGGAGATTGAATTAGAAAATATTGAAATAGTCAAAAAAATATTACACATAATGAATAAACCCGAGTCATTGATAAAATGTGTTAACGATAGACCTGGTAATGATTTAAGATACTCATTAGATTCATCAAAATTAAATGCATTGGGTTTTAAACCAGAAGTTGATATAAATGAGGGACTTAATAAAACAATAGATTGGTATAAAAACAATAAAAGCTGGTGGGAAAATTATCTTAATAATATAGATTTATATAATAAATA
>NZ_LKBH01000151.1:0-1735 GCF_001402935.1 Acidiplasma cupricumulans
ATATCCATTTATATACTTGATACAGTGATAATATATATCACTAGGAAAAAAGTTTAAATAAAAGTTTTATAATTTCCCAGCGTAAATTGTTCATTCAAATAAGCTTTGAAATGCCCAGATAATCCTCAGCTTTAAGTTTTATATCCACAGCATTAATATTTTCCTGAAGGTGTTCAATATTAATGGATTTTGGTATTGCCATAACATTATTATGGTATAAAAGCCATGCAAGGGCAATCTGTGCAGGTGTTGCACCATATTTAATGGAAATTTCCTCCAAAAATTTTAATGTTTTTCTATCATTAAATAATAATCCTTTATTTAGTGGGCTGTATGCTATTATTGAAATATCATGGCGCATGCAGTAATCATAGGTCCCATCAAATTCAATTTCCTTAGATAAAACATTATATTTAAGCTGGTTTGTTGATATTGCATACCTTTTCATTGCATATGATGCCTCCTGGCATTCAGTGGCGTTAAAATTGGAAACACCAATAAGATCAATTTTTCCATCATCCTTTAATTTTTCCATTGCCGACATTGTTTCTTCTATATCTATGCTATGGTTTGGCCAATGAAGCTGATATAAATCTATATGATCTGTTTTAAGCCTTGCAAGGCTTTCATTGCATGCATTTATTACATCGTTGTAATGGAAATGATCAGGCCATATCTTTGTGGCAATAAAGATATCATCACGGTTGTAATCTTTAATTGCCTCTGCAACAATATCTTCAGTTTCATACATCTCCGCAGTGTCTATAAAATTTATTCCATGGTCTATTGCATATTTTATGGCATTTACCGCATCCTTTCTGTGGCCCTTCATTTTCCATGTACCAATGCCCAGGACAGATACCTGCTTTTTATATCCTGATAATTTTCGATATATCACAAAAAAACATGGAATTATAAAACATTAATTTTTTTAAATGGATAAAAATAATATTTATCCATCATGTCTGAAATCTGGATAAATCAGCATTCCGCCATCAACAGTCAATGTTATGCCTGTAACATATGATGCCATATCGCTTGCCAGATATAAAACAGCATTGGCCACATCATCGGCACTTCCGGCATACCCCATTGCTATCTTACCATTAAGGTCCTTAAGTGTTTCAGGATTCTGCCATACTGATTTGTTTATATTTGTTTTAATGGCGCCGGGTGCAATGGAGACTATTCTAATTCCCTTATCAGCATTTTCCTGTGCGGCTGTTTTTGTTAGCATGTCAAGGCCGGCCTTTGAGCTGCAATAGGCACTGTAACCTGACCATGGTATTACCACATGGTCCGATGTTATGTTAATGATCACACCACCATGATTTTTTTGCATTCTTTTTAATGCCTGCCTCATGCAGTAATATGGTCCAAGCAGATTAATATTTATAACCTTCTGCCAGCTGTTAATATCGTCATCTCCTATATTCTGCCTTACACCGTCAATGCCAGCAGAATTAACTAGGATGTCAAGCCTTCCAAAGGTTGAATCAACATCATTGAATAGTTTCTCGACGCTTTCAGGGCTTGAAACATCGGCATTAAATTCTTTTGCATTGCCACCATTTGATTTTATGGCATTAACAACGTCCAGTGCATTTTGGAGATTGCTTGAATAATGTACAGCCACAGACGCACCGGCATCTGCAAGTGCCATGGCTATGGATCTTCCTATGCCACCACTTGCCCCGGTTATCAGTGCAACCTTATTTGTAAGATTTATATTTTA
>NZ_LKBH01000152.1:0-1680 GCF_001402935.1 Acidiplasma cupricumulans
CAATTATAATTTATTTTAGATAAAACATGTATGCAGCTTTGCCTCCATTGGCGGTTGGATTTTTTGGTCTAGGAATAGGCTATTTTGTTTATGGCGGTGCAGGCCTTTTTAAATACCCTAAAGAGGCTAATGAGAGGGTAAATCATTCCATGGGTTTATGGGGAATAATGATGCCTGGTTTTATGCAATTTCTCACAGGAACATACCTTTGGTTGGGGTTAACAATTTTTCATGCCTTCAGATCTTCACCAATACTTTATATGGCTGCCCTTGCCTTTACGGCATATGGTGTTCATTGGTTTGCACTTGGATATAATAAATACAAGGATGCAGATACAACTGTGGATGGCTTCATGGCCATCGGTTTCCTCTGGATATCCATAGTGGGTGCTTTAATATTCTTTTTGGGAAAGGATGTACCTGTTGGTATACTCTTTGTACTTCTGGCGTTAATATATATAAATGATATACCTGCAAGTCTTGCTCATTCAAAGACATGGGGAAGAACAAAAGCATTCTTTCAGTTTATAACCGGCATATGGCTAATGTATCTCATGTTTGCAGCAGCAATGAATTTTGCACTTGGATATCATTTATTTCTTTGATAAATATTTTATATCTAATTTTTATGTATTATGGATGGCAATTTTTTCCTTTTTTGGGTCCTCAAAATCTGGAAAAACAACAGTAATATATGATTTAATAAAACGCTTGCATAAGGATTTTAAAATAATGTATATAAAGGATATACCACATGATAATATATCTCTGGATACAGAAAACAAGGATACATGGAAAATGGAAAATGCAGGTGCTTATATTACATATGGATTAACGCCGTCAAAGTCATATAAGATGATTAATTCTCATTTAAATATTGATGATATAATAGCTGAAAATAATGCGGATATAATATTTATTGAGGGTTTTAAATCATATAAAAAAGCCATAAAATTCCTTGTGCTTGGTAATGAAGATTTTTTAAAATATGAACATAATTATATAATAAAAGCAAACAATAATGAATACAATAAAAAATGCATTATTTACCCAGATGATTTTGATAAATTATTAAGCATTATTTTAAATACAGTTTAAGTATTTGTTTACAAAAATTAAGTCATCATAATAATTAACACTTTTTAATTTTATTGTATCTTTTTTAATATAACTTATGTTATTTAGTTCCATAAATTTTTTAACACTGCTGCCTCCAGAGTTTATGTAATTTTCCATTTTATCATATATTTTATAATTGTATATAGAAAATAATGGTTCATAATAATTATGATTTAAAACCGATACTGTATTTTTATTATAATTATCAATCAATTCCTTTATTATATCATGATCTATAAGCGGCATATCCCCGCCGACGGCAAAAAATTCTTTGAAATTTTTAATGCAGTAAAGTATTGAATTTATTAAAACGCCATTTGTATGATCATATAATACATCACAGTATTTGCACTGCAAAGAAAAATTTTTTGTAAAGAGTGTAATTTTATCAAATAGACCTGTTTCATATAATATTCTAGAAATTCTATTTATCATCGTTTCATTGCATATTATTTTATTATGCTTGTCTTTTAATCTTTCACTTTTTTTAGCAAATATTATTGCCATCATAGATTATCATTAATAAATGCTTTTAATTCATTATAATAAATACTGTTCTTA
>NZ_LKBH01000153.1:0-15128 GCF_001402935.1 Acidiplasma cupricumulans
TTTTATTTTTACTTGCCTGTGGCATTAATTATGGCATTAATATAACCCCAGAGGATTTAAACATTGATTATACCAAATTAAACATCAGGCTTAATGAATATTTTTCTAAAAAATACGATTACGATAAAAAATTAGGGGAATTAAAAAAAATTCATGGTGATGGAATTTTGAATACAGACCTGGAAAGGCTGTACAGTTTATTAAAAAATGAATATAAATCTCCATTTAAAAGAATGTCATCATCGTATAAGGAAATTTATGCGAAAATAAAAAATATCTATAATTTTACTGAGAAAAAGGGCTATGGTGAAATTCTGGAATATATTGGCACTGCAAGGGCAATAAAGCTTGAGGGAAATAACATTAAAAAAATCGAATTAGAAATAGGCGACATTAACCATGATAATATAAAGAAGATTGCGTATATATCTAATATTTTAAATAACATTAAGGATAAAAAAATAATAGATGATATCCCTGAAACTTTTAAGATGAAGGATCATGATTTAAACTGTGATATAATCAGGAATTATATATTATTATACAGGGGTATAAGAAACTACAAATTATATTTTGATGATTCAATCAAAATTAATGAATATGATTTAACAAAAATTTACGAAAACATGGGTACCCTGTATAAATTTGACCTTGAAAGATACATAAAATTAGTTGATTTAATGGACAATTTGAACTCGCAGGGCATTAAAATTAATGGCATTCTTGGCACCGAAATACATGACCGTGACATTCTTAACGCATTTAATCACGAGTATTATACTAAGTTCCTAAATTATTATGTAAGAAATGATGAGAACCTTAGAAATTTTAGCTCCAATTCATTCGAACGCCTTATCAAAATGTTCAGGGAATTCGATATAAAGAGAATGGATATATATAAAAAGGGTCTGATTTATTCCCTTTATAAGCGAAAAATTGCGGCAATGGAAAAATATCCAGAGGAGGTTATGGTAATAAAAACAGAGAACGCGAAGAAAAAATTCCAGAAGCCTGTTAAAAAGATATTCGAAGAAATAAGGGATATATTATTCAGCATTAAGCCATGCTTTATGGCAAGCCCCATAAATGTTAGTTCATACATTGGGGTTAATATAAATTTTGATGTGGTTATATTTGATGAGGCCTCACAGGTAACCCCTTCCGAGGCCGTGGGTTCATTATTCAGATCAGGCCAGGCAATAATATCCGGGGATACACAGCAGCTTCCACCAACGTCATTTTTCGAAAATGTCAACCAATCCAAATATAACGAAAACTACGTTGTCCTTGACAATATAATGGATCAGTTTGATGCCATTGGTTTGTCAAAATTGTCACTAAAATGGCATTACAGAAGTGTTGATGACCGTTTAATAGCATTTTCCAACAAATATTTTTATGATAATTCACTTGAAACATTTCCATCTGCATACAAATCATCAGAAAATTCAGGAATAGTTTTTGACTATGTGGAGGGTACATATGGCAGGGGAAAATCAAGAACAAATATTTCAGAGGCAAATGAGGTTGTGAATATAATTAAAAAAGAATATAATTATAACGAGTCAATAGGAATCGTTACATTAAGCGATGCCCAGAGGAGTGCCATAGAGGATGCTGTAACTGAATACTCAAGAAATGATAATGTGCTTGCGGATATGATAAATAATGGAAATCTGTTTATTAAGAATCTTGAGAATGTGCAGGGAGATGAGAGTGATATAATCATTTTCAGCATAGGTTATGGAAGGGATGAAAATGGAAAATTAACCATGAATTTTGGCCCTTTAAATTCTGCCGGTGGTGAAAAAAGGCTTAATGTTGCAATTACCAGGGCAAGAAAAAAAATAATAATAGTATCGTCAATTAAACCAGAAGACATAAAAGTACCGGAAAATGCTGCCGGCAGCGGCCCGGAACTGCTAAGAAGGTACATACATTTTGCGGTAACAGGTGATGGTAATACGGTTAATAAATTCTCAAGCTCTGATGAAATAACAGACGATATCTATGAGGCACTTATAAATTCTGGATTAAAAGTGGACAAAAATGTTGGCTTTTCAAAAAACAATATACCTCTTGGCATAATTGACCCGGCAGATAGAAATCATTACATACTTGGTATAGAAACAGATGGCGACGTTTATTACAGAATGAAAACACCATCTGAAAGGGAAAGAATTAGAAATAATGTGCTTTCAGATCGTGGCTGGAATATTTACAGGGTATGGTCCCTTGATTACATAAAAAACCGGGATGCTGTAATTAGAAATATAATAAATACAGTGAAGAGGTTAAGCCAGATAAATGATGAAAGCGCTGGGAGGGAGATTTGAACTCCCGAGCTATTTCAGCACAGGTTTTCCAGACCTGCGCCCTACCAGGCTAGGCTATCCCAGCAATGTATACATAAATACTTTTTTTTATAATATTCTTTCGAATAATGGTATTGTAAGACTCTTCTCAACACCATCCATGGTTCTTAATTTTTCAAGCACAAATGTTGAAAGATCCTTCATTGTTTTCTGTGCTGTTAATATTATTATGTCCCAATCACCGGTAATAATTGATGCTGAAATGACGCTGTCAAGCTTTGCAAGGTTGGCACATAATGTTCTCTGATCTGTTTTTGACTTTGAATCATACTGTATTAATATGTAGGCAAGAACAGAATACCCGAGCTTCTCATAATCAAGGTCTACAGTGTACTTCCTTATAAAACCCTCCTTCTTAAGGCGCTCCATCCTCTCAAATATTGTTGCCCTGGGCATCTGCAATGCATTTGATATATCTGAAATTTTATCCCTGCCATGTTCCTTTAAATACTCTATAATTTTAGTATCCTTTTTATCAATACTATCCAACATTATACCAAAATGGCAATTCATTATTTAAATTATTTGTTTTAATAACAGAATTTACACTAAAAGCTTTATAAATTGTAATAATATAAAGTTAATATGGAAATAGCATATAAAAGCAATGATTATGTTAAAAAGGAAGTTGAGCTTGCCATGAAGCACCTTGCAGATAAGAAGGTACAGCATGCCATAAAGGTGCAGAGTTTTATCCGGTCCTATGTGACGGATTTTTTAAGATCAAAGGGCTATATAGAAATATCACCAATTATAATATCACCGCTTACTGACCCACTAAACCATCCTGTATATGATCCAAAGATAAGTGCCTATGGAGGCGATATGTGGATAACAAAAAGCATGATATTCCATAAACAGATAGCAGTTCAGGAATTAAAAAAGATCTTTATAATGTCACCAAACATAAGATTAGAAAAGGAGGAAAAGGCTGAAACAGGCAGGCATCTGTATGAGTTCACACAGATAGATATTGAGGCACTGGAGAAGACAAGGGAGGATATGATGGATCTTGCCGAGGATTTAATAATATATACAATCAAAAGGATAAAGGAGGAGCACCCAGAGGAACTTGAATATTTTGGGCGTGATCTTCCAGATTATCAGAAACCATTCCCAAAAATAACATATGCTGAGGCAGAGGAAAAATATGGAAAGGATTTTGAAAGGATCATTTCAAAGGAATCAAAAACGCCCATATGGCTGATAGATATACCATTAAAGGAAAGGGAATTCTATGATCGTGAGTACCCTGACAAACCCGGAATACTAAGGGATATGGATTTAATATGGCCCGAGGGTTATCAGGAGGCATCATCTGGGGGAGAAAGAGAATATGAGCTTGACAGAATAATAGAAAGAATACATAAAAAGGGGCAGACTGAGGAACAGTTTAAATGGTTCATTGAGCTTGCAAAACACGGAATTAAAATGTCCACGGGATTTGGTATAGGCATAGAAAGATTCACGAGATTTGTGTGTGGATTAGAAAGAATAGAGGACACATCACCATTTCCAAAGATTCCTGGAAAGGTATCATTATAAAATTTTATTTTTTTAAAAAATTTAAATAGCAATTTTTAGATTACCCCATATGACAACCACAAGTGTGGTTATACCCGCACTTAACGAGAAAAAAAACCTTGAACGATTAATTCCTGAGCTTAAAAAAAGGAATCTGGATTCTATTTATATAATAGACGATGGCTCTGATGATGGAACTCCAGAAATAAAAAAGGGGTATCCGGATGTGCATTTATTATTCAGGAGTGGCAGGCTTGGCCTTATTAGTGCAGAGCTTGATGGCATGAGGCTTTCTGATTCTGATTATGTTGTTGTCATGGATGCTGATTTATCACACAGGCCTGAGGATATCAATGGCATGATAGATCAGGCAATAAAAACATCGTCTGATCTTGTTATAGGTTCAAGATATACTGAAAATGGTGTCACAGATGATGAATTTATCAGGCAGATTATTAGCAGGTCAGCAAACCTCCTTTTTCATGTTGCGTTTAACATAGATATAAAGGACTGCACATCAGGTTTTAGGGTGTACAGCAGAAGGGCGTGTGAATTTTTGGCCCATCAAATAGATATAGAAAATGGGTATGTAGGCCAGGTGGACATAGTCAACAGGCTTGTAAATAATAACTTCAAAATAACCGAGTATCCTGTAAAATTTGTAAAAAGAACTGAGGGAAAATCAAAATTGAAAATGAGGGAAATCGTAAACTTTTTCCTCTTTGTGATATATAACAGAAAAATAATGAATTATATTTATGGCACAATAATTCTTATAATATTTTTGACGGTTCTATCATATCTTGTTGTCCTGCTGTCATTTCACATCTAATTTATCAATGCCAAGGCTTGAGGCTATTATTATTGGATCCCATACCGGCCCATATTCAGGCTCATATCCGAGGTCTGCATAGAACATGTCAGAGACCGAAATTCCTGATGTTATTGCTGCTGCCAGGGTGTTGAGCCTCCATGCCCCGTTATCTTTATCTATTATCTGCGCCCCAATAATTTTTTCCGTATTTTTATTTATTATTATCTTTATATAAACATCGCTGCCATTTAAATAGGCTGATCTGCTCTTTCCATGTACCAATATTTTTTCAGCATTTATATTATATTTGGCTGCAGTTCTTTCATTAATGCCGGTATATCCAACCTGCCAGCCAAAGACATTTATTATGGTTGTGCCCAGAGCACCGGGGAATTTACGTGTATCCCTATTTATATTTATCCCTATTGTTCTGCCCATTTTATTTGCAATCTGTGCCAGTGGGAAATGCTGCCTCTCACCGGTTATTATGTTTTTTACGGCAGCAGTGTCACCGCCAGCAAATATATCATAATCAGATGTGTGAAGATAATCATCAGTGCTTATTAGGCCATTAACGGTTTTTAATCCGGCCTCCTCTGCCAGGGAAACATCCGGAATTATGCCTGTTGAGGATATCACAATATCTGCATCATGCGTTCCATATTCTGTTTTTACAGTAAATTTATTGTTATTTTTTGTGACCTCAACAGGAACTGAATTAAATTCTATATTTTTATTATTGGCCAAAACAATTTCTTTTAATATATTTCCAATATCTTCATCCAGGTAGGGAAGTATAAACTCATGCTTTGATATAAGCCTTACATTATACCTTTCACTAAGCAGCGAAAACAGCTCTGTGCCAAGAACGCCTGCGCCTATTAATGTAACATCATGTGAGTTTTCAAGCTTCTTTTTAATATTAATTGCCTCATTCATGGATCTTAAAAAGTAGGTATCCTTAAGCACATCAGGAATTTTTGGTGATGCCCCTGTGGTAATAACAAGCTTATCATAGCTGTATGCAACTGTTCCTGAAAATACTCTTTTATTTACAGCATCTATCCTGTCTATTTTTGTATTTATAAAAACCCGTATTTTCCTTTTCTCTGTAAATTCCGTTATTGGATAATGTAAAAGTCTTGTAAAATCATCAAAATAGCCCGCAAGATAGTAAGGCATTCCGCATTCGGCATATGAAACAAAATTGGATTTTTCAAAAACTGTTACATTATAGTCCGGATTTTCCCGTTTAATTTTGGATGCTGCAGACATTCCTGCAGCCCCACCACCAATGACAATGACCTCCATTTTTATTTGATTTTAATTTTGTATAAAAATGTTATTAGAAATCGTCGCCATCGTCATCATCGTCATCTTCATCGTCGTCATCATCATAAAATTCAACGAATTTGACCATCTTAACACCCCCTTTTCATAAAGTAACATCTATTATTTATAGTTTTTTAAATAATTTATTGCTATATATTTTTCTAAAAAACATAAAAAATATTAATTTAGTTCTGCATCAATATTGTCTCTTGGAGAAAACATCATGGCAATGAAGCCTGCAAGTGAGCTTGCTATTACCAGTATTACTATTCCAAGGACGCTGTTTTTCATTACAGTTGATAGATAGGTTCCAAGGAAGGGGCCGAATGATGATAACGCAACGCCAAGGTTTATTGAGAATGCAATAAAGGAATATCTCACTGAAGAATCACTGTTTTCTGATAAAAAGGCAGGTATAACCGCATATTGGAATGATATTATTAATCCAAGAATTATACCGCTGAATAGAACAAATGGAAGGTATCCACTGTGCAGCAATAATATTACAGGATACGCAAGTATAATCATTATAATAAATATGGATGATATCCATGCCCTTCTTGATCTGACCCTGTCGCTGAGATAACCAGCAATTGGACTGCTGAATAGCCAGACCAGATTTGTAACAAGAACGGCCAGGTCTATTGATGCTGCACTGAGTTTTGTATAAAGCCCAAGATATGTTGGCATGTATGCTATTTCTCCATAGTATATAATTCCGTTTCCAAGTAATAAAAGTGTGCCAACAATAACAAATTTATAGTATTTTTTAAATACATCCACTATTGGAAATTTCACGGTTTTTTCAGCATTAAACACAATTCTTTCCCTTATTTTATATCTTGTTAGAATTGCAATTGCAAGTGGGATGGCACCAAACCAGAACATTATCCTCCAGCCTATTGTGCTGAATGCTGCCCCGGGTGCTATATAAAGTGCTATTTCATTGGCAATTACAGCAAATATAAGCCCAAGTGCTGCTCCCCCCTGCTGTATCCCTGAAAAAAATCCCCTTAAACCCTGCGGGGAATTCTCATTAACTATGGTCTGGCCACCACCCCACTCACCAGCAAGGAAAAATCCCTGTGACATTCTTAAGGCTATCAATAAAACGGTGGCAAGGACACCAACCTGAGCGTATGTTGGTAAAAATCCCATGGAAACGGTTGCTATTCCCATGCCAAGCAGGGAAACAAGCCATATACTCTTGCGCCCAATTTTATCTCCAAAGTGCCCCAGAAATACCGCCCCTATGGGCCTTGCAAAGTATCCAAGAACAAGAGTTCCTAAAAATAATAAAACAGATGCTATGTAGCTGCTGCTTGGAAAGAACAGTGGTGCTATAGTTGTAGTTACATAAAGATAGACAACAAGGTCAAATAATTCAAATCCCCAGCCCAGATTCGCTGAAACTGATATTTTTAATGCATTGGTAAAATCCTCATTTTTATAGCTTTTAAAAGTAATATTCTTTTCTATCATTAAAAAATTTTAGTAAACAATAATATATAAATATTTTTACTATTTCCCGTAATTAATTTCGTTAATTGACGATTTATATTCAATTAGCTCCCTTTTAACAAGCGCCCTGGCAATTTTTCCGGTATATGTTTCTGGCAAAAAATCAGAAAATTTTATTAACCTCGGATAGGCATAAAGTGCAAGTCTATCCCTTACATATTCCTTTATAATTTTGTCAGGATTTTGAACAGTTTTGTCCTTTAATACTATTATTGCACCTATAATTTTACCCCTTATATCATCATCTATACCTGCAACTGCAGATTTTTTAACAAATGGAATCTCATCTATTACATTTTCAACCTCTATTGGATTAATTCTGTATCCGGATATCTTTATGATTTCATCGCTCCTATTAACATATTTAATAAATCCATGGTCTGAATATCCAAGGTCCCCTGTCATAATTACATTTTTTATAATTTTTGCATCGGCATTATTATAGCCAATCATTACCACAGGATCTGGAAGCTCTACCCCAATTTCTCCAGTTTCACCCTCATTGCACAGTGTACCGTCAGAATGATAAATATTAACCCTGTGACCGGGCACAGGCCTTCCAGTTTTATCCAGATTATTCCATTTGCACATGTTTATTAGCACCATGTTTGCCTCAGTTTGGCCATATGTCTGATTTACCCTAATGCCAAGCCTATCGTGCATGTAATTTATTAATTCAGGTGATATGTATTCACCGCCTGTGAGAATGGACTTAACATTATGATTATATATTTTTCCTGAGGATTTAATCATTCTAATTGCGCTTGGTACCAGAAAAAGGTAATTTATATGAAATAGATTTAAAAAATCGAAAAATTCATCCGGATCAAATTTTTTCCTCTCCCTTATAACAACTGTATTTCCTGTGTATAGTGCAGGCAGCAGGCTGTCAGCAAGACCACCAGCCCATGCCCATTCAGCAGGTGTTGAAAATAAAGAACCCGCATCTGGGAAATCATATCCCATAATCCATGCCGGCATATTCCCTATAACCCACTGATGTGGAAGCATTGCTCCCTTGGGATTTCCGGTGGTACCTGAGGTATAAATTAGCTGTGCTGGATCTGATTTTTTTGTGTTTTCATATGGTTCATTACTGTTTTTGCCGTTAATGCCAAAATCCAGCCCGTCTCCAATTTTGATTATATCTATGCTTTTGAACTTTTCCCTGAATTGTATATTGCTTATGATTGCCCTTGACCCAGAACTGCAAATTCTGTATTTTATTGCCTCGTCTCCAAAAACTGGTGATAATGCCAGTGCTGTGCCGCCCATTTTATAAATTCCCAAAAGAGAGATAACAAAATCAAATGACTGGTCAAGCAAAATTGAGACCACATCACCCTTTGAAATCCCTATTTCCCTTAAAAGTTTTGCAACGTAGCCACTTCTTTCCTTTATTTCCCTATATGTCATTCTCTTATTTTTGTCTATTAATGCAACTCCGCTGTTTTTTTCTATTTCTTCAGATATATTTAAATGATCTGGAATGTCAAATTTAAAATCTTTATATATCGATCCATAGTCCATGTCTTTGGCATTTTCTTTAAATAGCATATAAATCAAAATATTTCAAATTATTTAAAATTAATTACGGCATTAAACGAAATATATTATTTTATGTGCAAATACCAACTAAGGATATATATAAAAAAGCAATAATGATTTATGACATTTGTTTATCCTGATTATAAAAAAAACAGCATATATAATCTTGCAGTAAAGTTATCGGATTCTTTGGGTGTAAATACACAAAGGGATCCAATTGATATTAACCTTGAAAAGGATAAAACAATTTTGGTTCTAATTGATGGATTCGGCATAAATTATGTTAAAAGATTGAATATTAATATGAATTACAGAAAAATTACAACAGTGTTCCCATCAACAACAGCAAGCGTTATTACAACATTGTTTACAGCAATGATGCCGGGAGAACATGGTGTAATAGGATACACAAATTATACAAATGACATTGGTGTGATAAACCCCATGAGGTTTACATTTAACGGACTTGATACATCTGAAGCATTGCAGCCAATTAGAAATTTTACAGATGAATATGATATAAAACCATACCTAAAAAATACCAATAAAAAATATGCCGTTATAATGCCGGGAAGGCTTGATAAAACAACATTTACCTCCGTAATGATGGAGGGGGATTATTATCAGTATAAGTTCTTCTGGGATTCAATTTACCAGCTGGATAATGCAGCATCCAGGGGTTATGATTTTATATACTATTACATACCATTTATTGATTCACTTGCACATGCCTATGGTACCTATCAGGATTTTGTGCTAAATGCAGCCGATGAAATTATAAACAATGTAAAGAATAGTGTTGAAAAATACAAGGATAATTATAATATAATCATAACAGCGGATCATGGGCATGTACCTGTTTCAGAAAATGTTATTATAAATGACAATAAAGACCTCCTTGAAAGGCTGGATATAATGCCATACGGTGATTCAAGGGCCATGTTTTTAAAAACAAGGCAGGATATTTCAGACCTTATAAAATATGAAAATGTTTCTATTTTTAAATACAATGATATAATTAATAAAAATCTTTTGGGAAATGTAAGTCAAAGGTTTCTGAATAGAGTGGGGGACTATTTACTCCTACCAGAGGATGGGAGGGCTTTAATATATAAGGTTCAGAATAACAGGGATAAACCACTGCTTAAAAGCCATCATGGGGGGCTAACTGAGGATGAACAGTTAGTCCCACTTATTTATATATAATTTTGCTTGCATTTTTCCGGACCCTGCCCCTATTAGATGATGAATATGAAAAGATTTCGTCATTGCTGTATTTCCAGTATAATGCTACTGATGATACTATCACAGGAATGATCAAAAGGAAAAATGATACAGAATACCCTATTATGCCAACAATATAACCAAAGACAAGGGGAATTATCATAAATAGTATATTATTGTATGCCATGAAATATGAATTTACAGCACTGCGTTCCTCCAGGCTTGAACCTCTAGATATTATTATTGTTGATAATGGGAATACTGATCCATGAGGAATTCCAAGGAGCATCATTACCAGTATAAATGATAAAAAGTTTGGCAAAAATGGGAAGGCTGCAAGTGCTGCCGCCGTTATTATTATTGATATGAGCAATGGTGATTTAATGGAGTTAAATGGACGTACTGTCATAAATGATCTGGTTATGAATGATACTGCAAAGAAATAAATATACGGTGAATAAGCCAGTGCACCTGATATGTGGAATCTGCTTATGGCAAATAGGGTCAGGAAAATGCTGAGTGCAGCAAATGGGACATTATACGTGGTTATGGTTAAAATTGAAATCTTAAGAGACCTATTTTTAAATGCTCTTTTCCTGTTCTCATGTTTGGTCTCAGGGAATTTTATCCATATTGAGGCAATTAGGCCGGCCACTGCTATGGGCACAAAATATAAGAATACCAGTCTGTAATTGTTTGAGGTTATTGACAGTATATAGTCCTCAAATACTGGCCCTATGATTAAACTTAAGCTCAATCCAACTGAATATAGGGATATAAGCCTCTCCCTGGTTTTCTGATCATTTATCAATGATGCTGAGGTAATTAGATTGGGCATCAGCATTCCATATGAAAAACCTGCCAGTGCAGATACAGGCCATATAATTATATAATTTGCAAGGAAATATAATACTAGTAAAACTGTAATTACAATATTTGATATTATAAATAAAAATCTTCTAGGCGATGCAGATAATCTTGGATTTATGTAAAACGTGGCTGAAAATGTAAAGAGGTAAAGCAATGCAGATATAATACCAACAAAGAATTTGGAAAAGCCAAGGTCAATTTTGGATAGCAATGGCAGTGTGGTAATCACCATATTATTTGTTGACCTCATTGCTATTGTCATTACCATTATTATAACTGCCGTAAATAATATACCATTTCTACTATTTTTATTAATCATAATTAATCACGAGATAGTAGTAATTGCATGGCAATACTTAAACTTTATTACTATACTATTGATTTATAAACTATCTATTAGAAAATTACATAAATAATACTATGGCCATTAGTTTCATTGATATTTTTATGATTGCAATATTTCACAGCATACAGAAACCGTGGTTTTGCGCAATTAACATGAATTAAAATTTCATAAATGCTGTTAATAATTCTGATAAGTATTGCATCATATAATATAATTAAAAAGAAACCATGAGGCATTTAACAGGATTAGGGATTTTGTACAGTATTTAAGATTTAGGCATCAAATGGATGATAACTTGCAAATGTGTATGCTAAAATGGTTAACGGAAGGCATAATCTAAAGTTCAGTTAATTATGGTCACAAAAAGATATGTGTTTAATATTAAATAATCACACAATTAAATAAACATTAAATAAAAAAAGTGCGAGAGCCGGGATTTGAACCCGGGGCATGACCTTGGCAAGGTCGCGTGTTACCAGGCTACACCACACTCGCTTAACATCTAAAATACATTAGACTATAAAAATTTTGCAGTTAATGCCTTTCTAAAAAATTATTTTTTAAATATCAGGCCACGGCAAGAATAAAATGGGCTATTATTATAGATACAGGTATTGTAATATTATCGTCTGCTATTTTATTGGATATGCTTTCTGCAAATGTGGCAAAAACTGAATAAAATATTGCAGGTACATAAAAAATGAAAAAAACACCGAAGATAAATGATGGAATGCACATTGCAAGAAATCCACCAACTGACTTTTTATTATTATACACAAGCCTTGGGGTTCTCAGCCTCATACCTATTATTGTTGCAAGGGAATCCCCAACCATTATAAGGAATGCCGCCACATAAAGCACCTTGATGGAACCTATAAAACCCATAACAAGCAAAAAACCTGATGCAAGATACATTGAACCAAGGCCAAGCTTTGTGTTTTCCCTTTCCATTCTGTATACAAGATTAGTAATTCTGTAATCCTTATGCAGATACAGTATATTGCCAAAAAGATATATTAAGAGCACAGAATAAAGGATTATAACCTTTCCAAAATGCCCGAAAAATACAAAAACAAGAATGGTAATTATACCTGTTCCTATCTGGAAATAGTCTCTGTATGATTCTCTTTTAATATCCTTGCCCTTATGCTCCTCATTTTCCAATCCGTACTTTTTCATGTTCTTATCAAGAAACATCGACATAAGCATTGGCACTGATATTGATATCAAAAGCAATTTTAGTGTGGCCATATGGTCTAATGAGGATATTAAAATTAAAATAAAATCTATGGCAAATGGTATATAAAAAAATATTGTGTACAAATATGTTGCAGCTATTAATGAATAAATATATATTGGAAGAAGTACAAAAGATCTTGAAAATAGGAATATAAGAATAATAAAAGGTATGGAAACAAGTAGTTTAATTTTGAATGTTTCTATCTGCTTTAATGATATATATATAATTGTGGCAATAAATAATGCCATGGAAATAAAATCTATAATACTCATAAATGGGAAAACAATAAAATGATTTAATATTTTTGCTTGCCATTCATGGTTTATTAATATAATATATAATCTCCGGAGGATAGTTATCAAACTTAAACCCTGCATCCCCGTACATTTTATATGCAGTGTTTTTTTCATTTACCCAGAGGTACACATACTTATATGATAGTGCCTTTAACCTGTTTAATGCCGAGTATAAAAGGTATTTGCCGTTTCCCTCATTCCTATGCTCCTTCTTTACAAAAATTGAAAGTATGAAGGCACGGTCAAAGCTTATCTGTGAGGAAAGCACCGATCCAATTACCCTTCCCTTGTTTTTTATTATTAGGGATGCATCATATAATATCTTTCCATATTCTCCATTAAATAAAGAATTTACAGATTCTATTCTATCCTGCCTGATGCTGCTGAACAGAAAGGCATCAGATGAATACCTGAATGCATCATATTCAGCATCTGCATAAATTTCAGATGATATATCCCTTGGGTTTCCTGTTTCGTATTTTGTACTAATTTCATTATAGGTATAATCATCCAGATTTAAGACCATTCTTTTTCTCACTGCCTTCTTAAAGCCTATTGACTCAAGGTATTTTTCTGAAATTTCATTTTCATTAAATATTGGATTTAGCATAATCTTTTTTCTCGAATTTTTACCGGCCTCAAGAATCCAGTCAAAAAATACCTTTAATCTCTCATTGTTTATGTATTTCTGGTTCAGGAATCCAATATCAGCATAAATCCTATCATGCTTTTCAACGGAATCCATAATATACCCATAGGCAATTAAATCGTTTTTATTGACCATTATTTTTGATTTTATCTTATTTTCCATCAGGTCTGAAATTATGCCCTGATAATTTGATTTAACATCTATATCAGGATATTTTTTTTGCAGGTACTCTATCTCCTTTTTAAGTATTAAATCCCATCTGATCTTATAGCTTTCAGGACTCATTTAATACTTCATTTATTTTATCTATATTTTCTTTGTCCTTTATTATAAGAAAACTTGCCTTTCTAATTCTGTTCATTAGGCCAAAGCCAATCCCTTTTTCAGGAAATGCCTGAATAACACCATATTTTTTATCACTCTGGTCAAGTATTCTGAAGTCATAAAACAGGTTATGTGCAGCCTCCACAGCATTTTTTCCGAGAACAATTTTATCAAATTTTGCATATTTTGCATTGTCCGCTGAACATAAAACCAGGAATTCCCTGGATCTGTCTGATGATATAAACTCCCTGAATTCTTCTTCATTTTCAATAAGGAATAATTTCTTTGAGGGGGCATAGTGCCGGTATTTCATGCCTGGTGTAAGCGCAATGCTGGATTCCTTATAACCCTCGGCAACAGGGCTTATATATATCTGGCCAAATACCGCCTCAATATCCTCAACGGAATACGCACCAGGGCGTAGAAGACTGTATGGTTTTTTTGTGACATCAAGTATGGTGGATTCCACACCAAATTTTACCCTGCCCGCGTCTATGATTGCATCCACCCTGCCATCAAGTTCCTTTATTGCATCTTTTGAATCAACTATTGATGGCCTTGTTGCTATATTTGCACTGGGTGCGGCAACAGGCACACCTGCAGCCTCTATTAAATCGAGCGCGATTTTATTGTCCGGAAACCTTACACATACTGTATCCATTCCAGATGTGACTATATCCGGTATTACATCCTTTTTCTTTAACAGCAATGTTAATGGAGATGGCCAGATTTTTTTCATTTTTTCTTCAATATCTTTATCAATATAGCATACATTATTTACCATTTCAAAATTTGAAACCGTTACAATTAATGGATTATCTGCAGGCCTTTTTTTGGCCTCAAAAATCTTTTTGCATGCATCTTCTGAATATGCGTTTGCACCCAGACCGTAAACGGTCTCCGTCGGAAAAACAACAGTGCCTCCATTTTTTATTATTTCTGCAGCCCTTTTTATTGATTCATAATATTTATTATCTGAAATATTTAAAATTTCTGTCATTTTATGCTATATTACATTATTTTATTAATACATTATTGACTTAAGAGTATTATATTAATAAATCT